>DFBP01000206.1 GCA_002366685.1 Rhodobacterales bacterium UBA3077
TTGAACGATGACACTCAATAAGAAAATGTTGGCTGCTCTGGTGACCACCAGCATGCTGGCACTGGGCACGGGCGCTGCCTTTGCTGAGGATTATACAATCAGTGTTTGGTCTGGCGGTTCCGGTCCGAATGATAATTATCGCATCGATGCGATTGCACTTGCAGCCACGCTGCTGGAGCAGGAAGCTGCCGTTCGTGGTGAAGAGCTGAATATCACCATTGAGGGTAAGCCTTTTACCCAATGGGATGAATTCAAGCAAGCCGTTACGCTGGCCGCCGAAGCGGGCACCGCGCCAAATATCGTGGTTGCCGGTCATGAAGACATCGCCTCATGGGCGCAGTCTGGCCTCATTGTGCCGATCGAAGATTATGTGGATCTGGACGCTTGGCCGATCAACGACATCTATCCAAACTTGATGGATATCTCTTCGTTTAACGGCGAAGTTTGGGGCCTACCGCAAGACGCAGAATCGCGTCCGTTCTTCTTTTGGAAGGACCACATGCGCGGCATTGGCTATACAGATGCACAAATTGATGCGCTGCCAGCGATGATCGCATCGGGTGAATATACCCTTGCCAACGTGCTGGAAGACGCCAAGAAAATTCAGGATGCCGGTTTGGTAGAAGAAGGCCACGGCTTTTATCCACGGGTTTCCAATGGCCCTGACTACTGGCAGTTTTACACCAGTTTTGGCGGAACCATCGAGAATGACGACGGCAAGCTTGTGTTTGACCGCGCAGCCATGACCGCATTCTACCAGTTCTTTGTGGATGCTGTTGATCTGGGTGTAACTGGCAAAAACCACATCGGCACCCCTTGGGACCAATGGTATAGCGAAGTTGCTAATGGCCAAGCTGGCCTTTGGCACGGTGGCACATGGCATTACGCCCGTTACACCGGCAAAGAGGGCCTGGATGATTTCTTCGGCAATATCCAATTCGCGCTCATCCCTGGTGGTGGCGACAATGGCCAAGCCAATACGCTGACTCACCCGTTGGTTTACTTGCTCACCGAGCAGGAAGATGAAACCGCGACCGAGATCGCCGCACAGTTGGTGGCGATAGCTTCCGAGCCACGCATCAATGCACTGCACGCGATCAAATCAGCACATTTGGGCATTTCCATGTCTGAATCCAGTGTTGGGCTTTATTCGGGTGACCGTTGGGCACGCGAAGCGACCGAGCGCCTACTGCCACACGCCACAGCGATGCCTAATAACGTGAGCTTCGGCCAGTATTGGGAAGTTATGTGGGGCGGGCTTGAAGCCTCTTGGACTGGTCAGAAATCTGTAGAAGACGCGATTAACGACGTTGAAACAGAATTGCGCGCTGCCTTGGGTGACAAGATCGTTATCCAGTAATACACTTTCACTGGCGCAGGGAAACCTCGCGCCAGTGCCATATTCTGGGGGAGGATTGAAGATGGGTAATTCAAAATATTTAGGGTTATACCTTTTAGCCCCCGCGGGCGTTTTTGTATTTTTGTTTTTTTTAGCACCGGTGATTTTAACGGCTGTTTTTGGCTTTACAAACATGAGCACAGCGACCGGTATTTCGGGCGGCTCATATGTGGCCTCACAATCGTCTATGCTCGCCCTGCGAGACCGCTACGGGCTAGATGATATTTCAGAACAGCTAACCACAGTCCGCTATACTATTGACGAAGAAGGCTTGGCAGCCGCACTTGAAGCGGGTGCTGATCCGGCGACCGTGAACGAGCTCGGCGATACCTTTCTTGGCCAAAGCTATGAGACTCGCCGCGATGTGGAACGCGCGATCAAAACCCTGAACGCCAGACCCTCAAGTGTACGTGCCATCAAGGCGATTGCGGGGCAATTTGAGCGCTCTGTTGCCAACACACGCTATGAGACAGAAGACGAGATTTTGGGCGCTATTGCCGAGTTTGGCATCGAACTAACCGAGACCGAAAGTGCTGCGATCATTGATGTGACCTATACCGGCTGGGTGTTTACCACGCAAAATTTTAAGACGATGTTTAGCCTACCGGACACCAAAAAGACGATGATCAACACGCTGTTTTACGTGTTTACCACCCTCATTCTGTTCAATGTTGGCTTTGCCTTGGTACTGGCGATTTCGACCCATTATATGGACTCTGGCCCCGCCGGCTTTTTTCGCTCGGTCTGGCTATTGCCGCGCATCACCCCGCCGGTGCTTTATGTGCTGATGTGGAAATGGCTCGCATGGGATAGCGGCTTCCTGTCTGTCATGCTGGAGCCATTGGGCTTTGAGCCGCGCAACTGGATGCTGGACAGCCCGACAAACGCCTGGACGTTTATCATCCTGATCAACGGCATGGTGGGCGCCTCTATGGGCATGCTGATTTTCTCATCTGCCATCAAAGCCATTCCTGAAGCGCTGTTTCACGCTTCAGAGGTAGACGGCGCCACACGGCGGCAGCAGATATGGCATATTATCATGCCACAACTGCGCTGGCCGATCCTGTTTATCACCAGCTACCAAACCCTCTCATTGCTTACATCGTTTGAATACATCTTGCTGGCCACCGATGGCGGGCCGGGGGGTGCGACCGAGGTATGGGCGCTCACGACTTACCTCAAAGCGCTCAGCAATTATGGCGGCGCCTTGCAATATGGCTACGGTGCGGCTCTCTCGCTGGTGTTGGTTGTGATCGGGATCACTCTGTCACTGATCTACCTCAAGGTCTTTAATTTTAAAGACCTAACCGCAAAACCGAAAATCGAGTAAGGAGCATCCAGATGAGTGGAAACTACCGCAAATGGCCGATGATCGTGTTTTTGAGCATCCTGACAGGACCAATTATCCTGATGTATATCTACCTGTTTGTAGATACCGTTACCAATACCCCACCGGGCTCAATGGTGCCCAACGAGTTTACCTTGGAGCACTGGCGCTTCCTGACAGAGACCATTCCCGGCAGGCCCTCAATATGGCTGGCCACATGGAATACTTTTGTTTTTGCGTCAGTGACAACTGTGATCGTGCTGGTCGTTTCCTCCGCGGCAGGATACTCCCTATCCCGCCTGCAACTACCGGCACGATCATTTTTTCTTGGTAGTATTATGGTGTTGCACGCCTTCCCCACGGTTACGCTGCTCATCGCAATCTTCCTGATCCTGCAAATGCTCGGGCTTTATAACTCGCTGTCGGGGGTTATTCTGGTGAAAATCTCGCTGGAGCTGCCCTTTGGTATCTGGATCATGAAAGGATTTTACGACACCGTAAGCTGGGAGATCGAGATGGCGGGCATTCAAGATGGCGCGACGCGCTTTCAAGTTTGGACCAAGCTTGTGCTGCCCAATGTAAAGCCAGCGATCATGGCGCTCGGGATCTTCTCATTCCTTGCGGGCTGGTCAGAGTTCATTCTGCCGCTGGTGCTGGCACCTGATAATAAAGTGCAGGTTTTGTCGGTCTATCTGGCCGCGCTGATCGCGGATGATAACAATTTCGATATGGCGCTGTTCAAGTCGGTGGGCGTATTTTACGTGCTGCCGGTGATCATCCTGTTCATCTTCTTCCAAAACAAACTCATGAATATTTATAGCGGGGGTAATAAGGGCTGATGCGTATTTTACTGGACAAATTCACCAAGAAATTCAGCGACCTAACGGTTATTGACGAGATGGACCTTGAGGTCCGTGACGGTGAAATGATTGCCTTGCTCGGCGGCTCTGGTTGTGGGAAATCCACCACGCTGTTTTCGATTTGTGGCATTCACAAGGTTAACGGCGGGCGGATACTATTTGGTGATAAAGACGTCACCAACGTGACTTCGCAAGAGCGCAATGTGGGGGTGGTTTTCCAGTCCTTCGCGCTTTATCCGCACCTGACAGTCGAAAACAATATTGGTTTTCCGCTGAAACTGCGTAAGGAAAGCAAAGCCGAGATCAAGCGCAAGGTCGACGAGATCGCTGAAATGGTGCATATTGAGCCGCTGCTACAGCGCCGCCCCGGCGAGCTATCAGGCGGGCAACAGCAACGTGTGGCCTTGGCCCGAGCGCTTATTCGCCGCCCCGATGTACTGTTGCTTGATGAGCCGCTGGCCAATCTTGACGCCACGCTGCGCCTTGAAATGCGCTCTGAAATCAGGCGTATCCAGCAAGAAACAGGCATAACTGCCGTGCTTGTAACCCACGATCAAGTGGAAGCCATGAGCATGTGTGACCGGATCGCGATTATGGATGCGGGTAAAATCATCCAGATCGCTAAGCCGCGGGATATGTACGAGAATCCGGTGTCGGATTATGTAGCTGGCTTCCTTGGCTCCCCGCCAATTGCGTTTCTCACGGGGCAGGTTCAAGACGGGAATTTTGTTGAACCAAGCACCGGCACCAAAATGCCCTTAAGCGCCGAGATCGCGGCCTCACAAAGCGGGCGGCAGGTTAAAGTTGGCATCCGGCCCGAATATTTCCAGCCTGATGGCGCAACCAAAATAGCTGGTACCGTTTCATTCATGGAGTCCCAAGGCCGTGAAACCCTATATAACGTAACCTTGCCGGACGGCAGCATCCTACGCTCTATCCAAGGCGTGCATGATCCTGTGCACATTGGAGACAGGGTGGAGTGGGGTGTAGATTCAGCTGAAATGATGGTCTTTGATATGAACGGACTTCGCCTTTGAGCCTAACCTTAGATTGGTTGAAGAAATACCAATGGCCGGCAACATTGTTGACCGGCCATCCGCTTGCCATTGCCCATCGAGGCGCATCTGACTACGCCCCCGAAAACACCCTTAAGGCTTTTCAAACTGCCGCAGATCTGTGTTCAGAGATGTGGGAGCTGGATGTGCGCCTGTCAGCTGACGGTGTGTGCGTTGTATCGCATGATGATAACCTAACCCGCGTAGCTGGGCGCGGGCTAAAGGTGAGCGAGGCAACTTGGGCCGAGATTAATTCGTTGCGTTTGCCCGAGGGCCAGCACATCCCACGGCTTGAAGAGGTTATTGAGCTGGCCGCCCACACCGGATGCGGCTTGTATATTGAGATAAAGGGCGAGGGCGCGGGGCCGGTCGCGTGGCGGCTTTTGCAGGAAGCAGGCTTTACCTTTGCCACGTTGGCATCATTTTGCGTGCCGTGGATGCATGAATTACGCGCGCTTGGCTGCAAATACCCGCTAGGGGTGCTGGTGCCGGCTGGCGCCGAGCCGATGGCGTATTTGGACGGGCTGGACGCGGAAATAGTGCACCTGTGTTGGCGGGATGCCAGCGCGGCCCCGCATGAATTGCTCACACCAGAGCTATTGGCAAAGCTGGCCGATACACAGATCGTTATTTGGGACGAAGACCGCGCTGCCGTATTGGACGGCTTGTGGGGCAAGCCTCTGCTGGGCATTTGCAGCAACCGCCCCGAATTGCTAAAGCCCTACCCAGCTGGCCAGCCGATAGAAATTGTCTGCCACCGCGGGGCCAATTGGCTGGCCCCCGAAAATACGCTTGAGGCCGCTCGAATTTGCTTAGATCAAAGATTTCAGTATGTGGAACTGGACGTGCGTACCACTAAAGACGGGGCGCTGGTGGTGGTTCACGATGCCAACTTGCTGCGCACAACGGGCTTTAACGGATTGGTGATAGACCACACATTTGAGGAAATTCAGACGCTTGATGCTGGCGGCTGGTTTAGAGACGGGGCGGCGGGCTATCGTGTGCCAACCCTTGTTGATTTTCTGGCGCTGGCGCGGGGTAAAGCCGGCGTGTATATCGAGATAAAACACGCTGACCCTGCGGCTTTGCTTAAAGTCGTTAATGATGCCGGGATGCTGGACACTGTGTTTTTCTGGGGGGCTGATATTGATGGGCTGCGCTGGCTTAGGGCGCAATCTGATGATATTTTATTGATGGCGCCCCGCTGGCTATACGGCACAGTTTCAGAGGCCGCTAACGCATATAATGCGCAGATCATCGAATTTGACGTAGAAAAAGATGACCCCGATCAACTGTCTGGTGAGCTTGAGCAATGCCGAGAGCTGGGCTTGCGTTCAATGATATTTAGCAAGCGACGTGGCTGGAATGATCTGGTTGATTGCCTTTCTCACGCACCTGATATGGTCAATCTAGACCACCCTGACAGGTTCAAAATTCTGGCGGCGTATCCACTGGTCCGACAACATTTTGCGAGGGTAATACCGTGAAACAACGCCTTAAATTCACTGAGAACCTAGCCCGTGAAGTTGGGCGTGAGGCGCTGCGCTTCTGGCAGGAAAATGACAGCGAAAACCTCGGCACCAGCGCCAAGGGGTTACAGGATTTTGTGACCATCGCCGACAAAGCTGCTGAGGAAACCATTCGAGCGGCCATTGCCAAAGCCTATCCCGAAGACGGGTTTTTAGGTGAGGAAACCGGAGGCGCACCCACAAAAGGCGGTTATTGGGTGGTGGACCCGATTGACGGCACCGCAAACTATCTACGCGGCTTGCGCCACTGGGGCGTATCCATTGCCTATATAGAAAGCGGCAAAACCATGTTGGGGGTTATCCATGATAGCCCGACAGACCGGATTTACAGCGCTTTACTTGGCGAAGGCGCCACTTGTGATGGCCAGCCGATTGCGGTTTCCAAAACGATGGATCCACACACAGCTATGGGCATTCTGGGGGCTTCGCGGCGAGCCTCATTTCAGCTTTATCTCAGCCAGCTTCAAGCACTTTACGATAGTGGCATCGAGCACCGAAAAATTGGTTCGGCCGCTGTGGGGATCATTCGCATGGCTGAGGGCGTGGCGGATTTTTACTACGAAAAACACCTCAATTGCTGGGATGCCTTGGCGGCGATGTTGATCGCCAGTGAGGCCGGTGCGGTGGTGTTCGCCCCTCAAATGGCAACATTTATTCCAGATGGCGGCCCTGTTTTATGCTCCACACCGGCGCTGGCAAATCAAATTGAAGCGCTGCTATTTGAGCAAGATAAGGCATTGTGATGACAGATTATTCTACTCTTTCATTCAGCCAGATCGCCGGTGCCGAAGGGGCCAGCATTATGCGGCGTTTTCTGAATGGTGAGTCTTCAGCCAATGCTGATCTACTGTCCATTATCAACGCGGCCACACGCGGTGATTTTGATGACGACTACGCAGGAAACCCCGATAATGCAGTGAAGGTGACCACCTCTTGCCATTTGATGGCGCTGGCGGTTGTTCATAAGCTCACCGGTATGAATGCCAGTGATTTTTACAAAGCAGATCCGCAAAGATATGTGCGCCTTAACTGCCTGATTCAGCGCATGTTGGGGATCGAGCGGCTGACCCTTGGCTGGCCGGTATATGCCTTTGAGGCAGAGGTGCTGGGCTAGCTGATGATTTACACAGAAGCGCAGGCGCCTGGGTCTGACCCCGGTGAACCGCTGGTGAATCAGGATAACTGGCAGGATTTACCGCCCTACAATCCAGCGGATCCGGTCGCAAAAATTGTGCGGGAAAACTTGCACCAGATGGCGCGGTTGGGCGGCATAGAACCCGTGGCGCACTTACCCGCGCCCTATTCACTGGCAGCTGAGATTTACGGGCAGGAGTTTCTAATTGTTGCCCTCACCGAACAGCCAGAGCTGGTGACGGGCCTGCTGGATATGATCGTTGAGCGCGTTTTGGTGCCTTGGTGCGCCGATCTTGTGGCCACTGTCCCTGATGTTTGGCTTGAGTTTTCTGATGCGAGCGGTTCACCAATGTTTATCGGGCCAGAGCGGTTTTTGGAATTTGCGGTGAAACCAGTGCGCAAAATAATTGCGGATAATCCATGGGGGGATCGGGTTTTTGTGGCCAACTATCGTGGTGACCTGCCTGCCGGTGCCAAAACCCGTGGGCGGCGTAAACGGGGGGCAAGTTCGTCTATGTCTTTTGAGATAATGCTGGAAGCCAAAAAGCAGTGTTGCCCCAATTTTCTGACACGGCTAGAGGCCGACGCCGCGGCGCTGACACGGTATTCTGACACTGCAATTGAGCTTGGTATGTCTTTGTATGTAGGCATCGGAGCCGTGCGGCTAGACCGGAATTCAGTTCCGGATATACCTGCGGCCATCACTGAAATCCGGCAGGACACAGCCATACGTACGCGCGAAATTTTGCGGGTTTCACGTGCTGGGGCGCCTCGAAATACTCTGCCATGGCCGGGTGATATTTATGTGGAAGATACCAATCTTCACACCCAGCCCGACCTCTTTAACGCCGTGCTAAACGGCGTTAAAGACGGAAATGCAGGCGCTTAACACCCGATTTCCGATAGCTTGACCGCCCGCTCCAGCTTCACCGATTTTAGTGCGGCTTCAGCGACCTTCAATGATTCTAGCCCGTCCCGCCCGCTGGGGATTGCGGCTGTTTTATTGGCAATCATATCAACAAAAGCAGTGATTTCAGCTGCATAAGCCGCGATGTAGCGGGTCATAAAGAAATCAAATAACGGCGGTTTGGTATAGCCATCTTTAGTAGCAAGTTCAATGCTGACCTCACGCTGGTTTTGCGCTGCCACCATGCCAATTGACCCGTGAACTTCTATCCGCTGATCATAGCCATAGGTGGCGCGGCGAGAGTTGCTAATGCTGCATTGCTTGCCACTTTTTGTGGTTAATATAACCGAGGCACTATCATAATCGCCAAGCTGGCCGATTTCAGGGTCTACCAAAACAGAGCCACTGGCCATCACTGATTCAACCTCTTCATCGAGCAAAAAGCGGGCCATATCAAAATCATGAATGGTCATGTCTTTGAAAATACCACCCGACACTTTGATATATTCAGACGGCGGCGCGCCCGGGTCACGAGAGGTGATATTTACCATCTCTACCTCTCCGATTTTCCCAGCCACAATAGCTGCTTTCAAGGCCATGAAGTGCGGGTCAAAGCGACGGTTAAAGCCGACCATCAGCTGTGCGCCGGTCTCCTCAACCACTTTGAGGCAAGCCACCACGCGCTCGACGCTCAAATCAATAGGTTTTTCACAAAATATCGCTTTGCCCGCCCGCGCGAATTTTTCGATTAAGTCCGCGTGGGTATTGGTGGGTGTGCAGATGAGCACCGCATCAATATCCGGCATGGATGCGATCTCCTCAATTGTGCTGACCACCCCGCCATATTGCACCACAAGCGTGTTGGCGCTATCGGGAAACGCATCGGCCACCGCTGCCAATACAGCGTTTGGGTTGGATGAAATTGCCTGCGCATGAACCTGCCCAATACGCCCGGCACCCAGAAGTGCAAATCGAAGTGCCATATGTGTTTCCCTTGTTCTTTGAGCCATAATAGAATATATATTCTAACCAATGGAATGCGACCGAAGCCTCGCGCTGTCAAGTAAAAAGAAAGAAACTAATGGCAAATAATGCTGCACCCGAGACTCTAGAGGAGTTTCAAGCAAAACTGGTAGAGATTACCGAAGGCCTGCCCAAGCGATTGCGCCAATGCGCAGATTACATCGGGCAAAACACAGATAGAATCGCGGTTTCAACCGTGGCGGATCTTTCATCCGCAGCGGGCGTGCAGCCCTCGGCCTTTATGCGCTTTTGCCAGCTGATGGGTTTTTCCGGGTATTCACAAATGCAAAAGATGTTTCGAGATATCCATGTGCAACATTGGCCCGACTACGCAACGCGCCTGAAAAAAATGCGCGAAAGCGGGGACGAAACGCCAGCAACGCTATTGGCAGAATTTGTGGATGCGGGGCGGGCCTCGCTCGAAAATCTGGCCCGGTCGATTGATCCAAAATCGTTGGAAAAGGCGGTTTCGGTAATTGCCGATGCAAGGATGATTCACATAATTGGCTTTAACCGCGCGTTTCCGGTGGCAACATATCTATCCTACGCCTTTGAAAAAATGGATGTTCCAGCGATGTTACACGCCAAAATTGGTAATCTCGACCATCGGCACGCCATTCGGGAAGGCGATGTGCTGATTGCTGTAACCTTTTCGGCGTATACGCAAGAAACCCTTGAGCTCACGGCCTTTGCCAAAACTCAAAATGCCGAGATTGTCGCCATTACTGACGCTCTAAATAGCCCGATGCACCAACTGGGGGCAACAACGCTCAATGTAACCGAGGCGGATGTCGGGGCCTTCAGAGCACTTTCGGCTCCCCTATCCCTTGCGATCACATTGGCGGTTTCCGTGGGCGCTAGGCGGGACTCCGACAACCAATAGAAGATAATTATTGTCACTTTACCTTATGGAATAAATATTCCATACTGGGTTTAAGATATTAAAACCCGAGGTGTTTGAATGCTTGATGTCATCACAATTGGCCGGTCATCGGTTGACCTTTACGGCGCTCAAATCGGCGGGCGACTTGAGGATATGGGCTCGTTTCATAAATATATAGGCGGTTCTCCCACCAATATCGCAGCTGGAACATCACGGCTTGGGTTGCGCTCGGGGCTGATCACGCGAGTTGGTGATGAGCACATGGGCCGCTATATTCGGGAGCAACTTGAGCGCGAAGGCGTGGATGTACGTGGGGTAAAAACGGACCCTGATCGGCTCACGGCGCTGGTTTTGCTCGGCATTCGGGACCAAACACAATTCCCACTAATTTTCTATCGGGAAAATTGCGCTGACATGGCGCTTTGCCCAGATGATATTGACCCAGATCTCATTGCTGACACCCGATGTGTAACCGCCACCGGCACCCATTTGAGCCACATAAACACCGAAGCCGCAGTGCTTAAAGCCCTGAATATCGCGCGGAAAAACGGGATTAAAACGGCGCTGGATATCGACTATCGGCCCAACCTGTGGGGGCTGTCTGGCCATGGTGACGGAGAAAGCCGGTTTATAGAATCCGAAGCTGTGACCCAAAAACTGCAATCAACATTGCATTTGTTTGATTTGATCGTTGGCACCGAAGAAGAATTTCACATCGCGGGCGGTTCAACCGATACCATCGAGGCGTTGCGCAATGTGCGCACAACCAGCCAAGCGGTTTTGGTGTGTAAACGCGGCCCTATGGGGGCATCGGCATTTGCCGCAGATATCCCTGACAATCTGGATGATGGCCTTAGCGGGCCGGGGTTTCCGATTGAAGTGTTCAATGTGTTGGGTGCCGGAGACGGGTTTATGAGTGGGCTGCTTAAAGGCTGGCTAACGGACGAAGATTGGCCAACAAGCCTTACGTATGCGAATGCGTGCGGCGCGTTTGCCGTAAGCCGGCATGGCTGCACCCCTGCTTATCCGAGCTGGGAAGAATTACAGTATTTTCTGAAATCAGGCGTGCAAAACAAAGCGCTGCGCAAGGATAAAGCGCTTGAACAAATTCATTGGTCGAGCAACCGAGGCACAGAATGGCCCGATATGCGGGTATTTGCCTTTGATCACAGAAGGCAGTTGGAAGAAATGGACGGCGCCACCTCTGAGAAAATCGGAGTCTTCAAGCAGCTTTGCCTAAAAACGGCCAAACAGGTGGCAGCGGGTTGCCCCGGATATGGTATTTTATGTGATAGCCGAATGGGGCAAAATGCGCTTTTTGAGGCGACGGACAGCAATCTGTGGATTGGGCATCCTGTTGAATGGCCCGGCTCGCGGCCATTGCAGCTTGAGCCGGAAATAGGCCTCGATTTTGGCGGCCTTTCGGAATGGCCCTTGGCGCATGTGGTTAAGGTTTTGTGCTTTTATCATCCGGATGATGATGCTGAGACGAAAGCCAAGCAAGAAGATGTGATATTGCGCCTGTTCGCGGCCGCACGGCGGAACAAGCTGGAATTTTTACTTGAAATTATTCCGTCGAAAGTGGCGGATTGTGATGACCAAACGTCAGCAAAAATTATTCAAAGGTTTTATGACCTCGGGGTTTTCCCTGATTGGTGGAAGCTTGAACCCATGAAAACCGATGCCGCGTGGGCGCTCACTTCTGAAACCGTAGCAAAAAACGATCCCAATTGTCGTGGCATAGTTGTGCTTGGACTCGATGCTCCGATAGCGCATCTTCGGGCCAGTTTTGAGGTGGCTGCGCGGCACCCTCTTGTAAAAGGGTTTGCAATTGGGCGAACTATTTTCGCAGAGTCGGCCAAAGCATGGTTTGCGGGCCGTATAAGCAGTGAAGATGCGGTTGCTGAAATGGCAGAAAAATATCGTGATCTGTGCCGAATATGGGATACAGCACGCAGTGGAGCAAATCTATGAACACAATAAGGCTAACCGCCGCCCAAGCGATGGTTCGATATTTTTCGAACCAGATGAACGCCAACGGCGAGCGCTTTATGGCGGGGTGCTGGGCCATATTCGGGCACGGCAACGTGGCTGGGCTGGGCGAAGCGCTGCATGCGGCGGGCGATGAGTTTCCGACCTGGCGCGGGCATAACGAGCAAGGCATGGCGCACGCGGCCATTGCTTTTGCCAAAGCCAAAAACCGTCACAACGCGATGATGGTGACTTCCTCCATCGGCCCCGGCGCGCTCAATATGGTAACCGCCGCCGGGCTCGCCCATGTAAACCGCCTGCCGGTACTATTTGTGCCCGGAGATATATTCGCCAACCGCGCGCCTGATCCGGTGCTGCAACAGGTTGAGGATTTTGACGATGGCACGATTTCGGCCAATGATTGCTTTAAGCCGGTTAGTCGGTATTTTGACCGGATAAGCCGCCCCGAGCAGTTGCTTTCCGCCTTGCCCCGCGCCATGCAAACTCTAACAAACCCAGCCGATTGCGGGCCGGTCACACTGGCTTTTTGCCAAGATGTGCAGGCTGAGGCCTTCGATTACCCAGTATCGTTTTTTGCACCAAAAATTTGGGGGCAACGCCGGCCGCGCCCCGATGTGGATGAACTGGCGGCGGCTGCAGCGGCGATCAAAGCTGCAAAGACGCCACTCATCATTGCGGGCGGTGGCGTGTTGTATTCGGGCGCAGAAAAAGAGCTGCTCGCGTGTGCCGAAAAGCACGGCGTGCCGGTTTGCGAAACGCAAGCGGGCAAATCTGCTTTGCCATGGGCGAACCCTCTCAATTTGGGGTCGGTCGGCGTGACAGGTGCATCTGCCGCCAATACTGTTGCTGAAAAGGCTGATCTTATCATCGGTATTGGCACCCGGTTTCAAGATTTTACCACCGGTAGCTGGGGGCTGTTTAAAAACCCTGATCGGCAGATATTGTCGATCAATATTACGGCTTATGATGCTGAAAAGCATAATGCGATCTCCCTAGTGGGTGACGCAAAAGAGGTGCTAACTGAACTTTCAGTGGCCTTAGGGAACCACCGCGCAAATGTGCCGGACCCAACCCTGAAATCTGATTGGATAGCCGCCGTAGACATGGCAACCGCCGCGCCCGCAGGCAATGCGCTGCCAACGGATGCGCAAGTCATTGGCGCAGTCCAGCGCGGGGTGGACGCACAGTCTATTGTGGTGTGCGCCGCAGGAGGATTGCCGGGAGAGCTGCACAAGCTCTGGAAATCGGGCGCTCCAAATGGCTACCATGTCGAATATGGGTTTTCCTGCATGGGGTACGAAATTGCCGGTGGGTTGGGTGTAAAAATGGCCCATCCAGACCGCGAGGTCGTTGTGATGGTTGGAGACGGTTCTTACATGATGCTGAATTCTGAGCTGGTCACATCGGTGATGCTTGGCCATAAAATTATCACGGTCATTCTGGATAACCGCGGCTATGCCTGCATTAACCGGCTGCAAATAAGCACTGGGGCGGAAAGCTTTAATAACCTACTGGATACGGCCCGCCACGCCGTGCCAAGTGCCATAGATTTTACCGCCCATGCGGCGGCTATGGGCGCGGTGGCGGAAAAGGTAGCATCTATCGCTGAGCTGGAAGAGGCCATGGTGCGGGCGCGGGAATCCGACGTTTCTTATGCCATCGTGATAGATACCGACCCGATGCAAACCACTGAAGCGGGCGGCACATGGTGGGACGTGGCCGTGCCGGAGGTTTCGACCCGCCCTGCGGTGAGCAAAGCCCGCGCGGCCTATGAGCAAAACCAGAAAAACCAACGCGCAAGCGACTGATACGGATAGAAATATGATACTTTACGGCACAAACCCTATTGCGTGGTCAAATGATGACGACCAAACTCTTGGCGCGGATATTTCGTTAGAGCAATGCCTACGCGAAGCGGGGCAAATCGGCTTTGATGGCATTGAAAAGGGCCATAAAATGCCAACGGAGCCAGGAGCTCTTCGGGCCGTTTTGGATCCAAACGGACTGGCGTTTGTATCCGGCTGGCACTCGCTCAACTTGCTTACGCACTCGGTTGAAGACGAAAAACAGGCGATCCAGCCGCATTTGGATTTGCTAAATGCGATGGATTGTAAGGTTTGTATTGTGTGCGAAACCTCAAACGCAATCCATGGGCGGGATGACCTACCGCTGAGCGAAACCCCTGTTCTGCCCGCCGATCAATGGGCCAAGTTTGGCGCAGATGTTGAGGAAATTGCAACGTTTTGCGCGGCTCAGGGTTTAACGCTGGTTTACCACCACCACATGGGCACTATTGTTGAAAACGAAGCCGAAATTACGGCGTTTATGGCCGCCACCGGCCCTCATACCAAGCTGCTGTTAGATACCGGCCACGCATGGTTTGCCGGTGTAGACCCAGAGCAATTAGCAAAAAGATATATGGACCGTGTCGGGCATTTACATGCCAAAAACGTACGGCCAGCTATAAAGAATGAAGTGGAATCCGAAGCGCTTTCATTCCTTGAAGGCGTGCGCCGTGGGGTGTTTACGGTACCGGGCGATTCAGAGGGGGGCGTATTGTTTGAGCCTGTTTTAAGCGTCGCTGCCGCACATGGATATAGCGGTTGGCTTGTAATCGAGGCCGAGCAAGATCCAGCCGTACGGAGCCCACTCCAATACCAAACCCTCGGGCTGGAGGCGCTAAAACGAATGGCACTGTCTGCCGGACTTGATAAGGATTAACGAATGGCGGATCTTCTGCGCAAACCCGCCGGAACCCATGGCAAGGTTCATGATATTACGGCCAAAGATGCAGGTTGGGGCTATGTCGGCTTTGGCCTTTATCACCTGAAAGCAGGCGAAACTGTAACCGAGCAAACCGGAGACACCGAAACCATTTTGGTGCTTGTCGAAGGTAAAGCCACCATCAGTGCCGCCGGTCAGAATTTTGGAGAGCTAGGTGACCGGATGAGCGTATTTGAACGCACGCCGCCCCATTGCCTGTATGTTCCCAACAACGCCGAATGGGCCGCCACAGCTACCACCACGCTAACCCTCGCAATTTGCACCGCGCCCGGGAAAAGCGGGCATAAAGCGCAGATTATCGGTCCGGTTGGCATTGAGCTTGAAGAGCGCGGCAAAGGTGCCAACACGCGATATATCCATAATATCGCGATGGAAAATCGTGACGTGGCCGATAGTCTTCTGGTGACCGAGGTGTTTACACCGGATGGCAACTGGTCGTCTTACCCGCCGCACCGGCATGATGAAGACAATTTCCCTGAAATGACGTATCTTGAAGAGACCTATTACCACCGCCTGAACCCTTCGCAGGGCTACGGTATCCAGCGTGTTTTTACCGAAGATGGTGAGCTGGATGAAACCATGGCCGTTTCAGACGGAGATGTTGTGCTGGTGCCGCGTGGCCATCACCCGTGCGGCGTGCCTTATGGATACGAGATGTATTACCTGAATGTAATGGCGGGCCCTAGGCGCAATTGGCGATTTCAAAACCACCCTGCGCATGACTGGATCTTCCTGAGAGACGCGGGCAAGTAAGTTGCCACTCGTCAACTTGAAAATAGAGCGGCGCTCCTTTCGAACGCTAAGCACTACCCGTTAGTGTTTTATGGAACAAGCGATGAGAAGCAGCTTTTCCTGCTCGGCGCAGAGTGCCTGCGACGGGGTTTGATATGGAAGATTACCCGGCAATGGCTGCAGATCTCGTTAAGA
>DFBP01000099.1:0-1841 GCA_002366685.1 Rhodobacterales bacterium UBA3077
CCATCGGGCTCTTGCATATCGGCGATGAGCTGGAAGCCAAGGCGCTGGCGCACGTATTCGGTGATGGCCTCGATGCCGCTCAGCGCACCGTTGGCTTCGGCAACGGCTTCGAAGATAAGTGGCAGGTTGCGGATGGAGACCTGCTCTTCCAGCAGCAGGCGCAGCACTGATTGCAGCAGATCAACCGAGACTTTATCAGGGACAAATTCATCGAGGATCCGGCGGTTGGCGCTCGCGCGGGTCGGGTCGGACACGGCGACAAATTCATCCAGCAATTTGCGCAGGGTGCGGCGGTTGAACAGCCGCCCGAAGTTTTGCTTGAGCACCTCGAGCAGGTGGGTCGAGATGACCTCTGTCGGGGTCACAACCGAGAGCCCCTGAAGCGCGGCTTCTTCCTGCATTTCAGGCTCGATCCAGCGGGCGGGGGCGCCATAAACCGGTTCGGACACATCGCGGCCTTTGGGGGCGCGGGGCGTGTCGTCGGCCAGAAGCACCAGCACCTTGCCGATTTCAACTTCGGAGCGGGCGACCTCAACCCCCTGAATGCGGATCACATAGGTGCCGTTGGGCAAAAGCGTGGAATCGGTTAGCCGGATTTCGGGGATCACAACACCGAATTGCGCGGCGATATGGTTGCGCATATTGAGGATGCGGCGGTCAAGGCCGGAGGCTTCGTCCATCACAGCGGCCACAAGATCGGAGGCAAATTCGAGGTGGATTTCGTCAAGGTCGAGCATGTCGCCAAGGGTTTTTTGCGGGGTCGGGGCCGGTTGGCTTTCCGTGGCGAGCTGCTTGGCCGCTTCGGACTCCTGCGCTTTGCGCTTGAAAGCGAAATAGGCCGCACCGCCGAGCACGCCAGCCCCTGCGAGAAAAGGCAGAACCGGCAGGCCGGGCACAAGACCGAAGAGCGCCAGCAGGGCGGCAACGGTGGCCAGCGCCTCGGGGTGGGCGGTGAGCTGCGCGCCAAGCGCCTTATCTGCCGAGCCAAGCACCCCGCCCTTGGAGAGTAGCAAGGCGGACGCGATCGAGACAATAACGGAAGGAAACTGTGAAACCAGACCATCGCCCACCGTGAGGATCGTGTAGGTTTCAAACGCTTGCCCGACCGGCATGCCGTGCACAAACACGCCCATAACCAGCCCCATGATCAGGTTGAGCATGGTGATGAGCAGGCCGGCAATGGCATCCCCCTTCACAAACTTCGAGGCCCCGTCGAGCGAGCCGAAAAAGGTGGTTTCCTCCTGCTCGGTTTTGCGGCGGATTTTGGCCTCGGCATGGTCAATCGCACCCGCCGCCATATCTGAGTCTATCGCCAGCTGTTTGCCGGGCATACCGTCAAGCGCGAAGCGCGCGCCCACTTCAGCCATACGGCCCGCGCCCTTGGTGATGACGATGAAATTCACGATCAGAAGCACGCCAAACACCACGAGGCCAAGATAAACCGAGCCGCCCATGATAAACATGGCAAAGCCCTCGATCACATCCCCGGCCGCACCAGTGCCGGTATGCCCCTGCCCGATGATAAGCTTGGTGGAAGACACGTTGAGCGAAAGGCGCAGCATCAGGCTGGCCAGCAGGATGGTCGGGAAGGCGGAGAACTCCAGCGGCCGCGAAATAAACAGGGTGATGGTGAAGATCAGGATCGAGATCGCAAAGCTGGCGGCAAGGCCGATATCCAGCACCGCAGGGGGCATGGGTAGAATCATCATCGCGATGATTGCCATCAGTGCAATGCTGAGCAGGACCGTGGGCTGATAGAGCGTTTGGATCGAGATCTTTGGCATGGGGATTCCTAAAAGAGGGCGCCGCTGGAGCCGGTGAGCAGGGTGACGGTTTGTCCG
>DFBP01000099.1:1964-3127 GCA_002366685.1 Rhodobacterales bacterium UBA3077
ACCTCGGGGAAGCGGGCCACGCGGGCGACCTGCACGTTCGGTTGCCTGGCGGGCTGCACGGTGGGCAGGCGCAGGGTTGGGGCCGGAGCCTCCCCGCCAAGGTTGCCGCGAATGCGGGCGTAGCGCTCACGGTAGCGGCTGGCATAGGTTTCGGTGCGCGAGTGGTAGGCGCCTGCGGCTTTGGTCCAGTCCGCGAACTCGTTATAGAGGTCAGACAGGTGCTTGGCGGCATAGGTGGCATTGGTCATCGGGTCAAACATGGCTTCAACGCTCTCGAAATGCTGGCCGTGCCATTTGTAGTTGATCTGGAAACAGCCGACATCAAAGCTGCGCGCGCCGGCGTTATAGCGTTCCATCACATAGGCGTAGGCCTCCTCGCGGGTGTCAAACCAGAAGCCGCGGCCCTCCATGTTCACGGTCCACGGCCATGGCATGAAGCGGCCCTCGCTGGTGCGACCGGTTTCGGAGAGCGTGATGGCGTAGAGCGCATCAGGCGGTATGCCGCGGTTGCGGCTGGCAGCGGCGCTGGCGGCATCGCAAATGGCAGAGATGTTTGGGTCGATGGTGGCGGCGCGCAGAGGGAACGCCAAAAACCCCGCCAGAAGCAGGGCCAGCAGCAGGTGCCAGCTTTGTCTAAAGACCATTCGCGGATTCTCCCAAACAGTGATGCTTGGGCAGGTTTAGGCGGATTTGGTTACGAAAGGGTAAGGGAGGCGCCATTAGTGGGGGATAGCGCCCGAGCGTGGGTGGGCGCGCGGGGCGGAAATATTCTGCGTGGCAGTAAAAAGGTCGAAACGGGGTTTTGAGGGTATAACGTTGCAGAGCGCCCTCCCGGGGGGAGGGTCGGGCACCGCCCGTGTGGGCACGGGCATTAGGCGTGGTTCACCCCTTGACCCTCCGCCCCCTTTCCCCTACATAAACCCCAACTTACGGAAGCTTTAGATCTTCCGGTCCTCGCGTGTGAGGATCGCCACCAGTCAGCGTGTTACGCCCACTGGTGCGTTTGTCGTTTGTTTTGGGCCTTGAGGAGGGCTGCGCATGTTCGAGAATCTATCTGATCGCCTGAGTGGCGTCTTTGATAAGCTCACCAAGCAGGGTGCGCTCTCGGAAGCGGATGTGGCCACGGCGTTGCGCGAGGTTCGCGTGGCTTTGCTGGAGGCGGA
>DFBP01000001.1:0-605 GCA_002366685.1 Rhodobacterales bacterium UBA3077
TTCGGAAAAACCTGCCCAGCGCCGTTTACCGCCGCCCCCATCGGGCTTTCGCCCTTTTCGCGCCGTCTGGCCATGTTTTCCGCGATCACAATCGCATCATCCATCAAAAGCCCGATGACAATCAGCAAGCCCAGCGTTGTCATCAGGTTGAGCGAATAGCCCACCAGTGACATCAGCGCGATGCCCCCCATAAAGGAAACCGGAAGCCCCATCGCAACCCAGAAAGAAAATCGGAGCCCGAAGAACAGCCAGAGGACAAGGAAAACCAGCGCCAGACCCTGCAAGCCATTGACGACCACCAAAGTCAGCCGATCGCGGACAATCGACGCACCATCGGTGGTGATCTCCATCACCACGCCGGGCGGCGCCTGTGCGCGCTCGGCCTCCAGAAAGGTGCTGATTCTGTCGATAACATCGAGCGCGTCTTCGGCGGGGGTTTTGGTGATGTCCAATACAGCCGCCGGTGCGCCGTTAAAGGTAATATTGTTGTCATCAAGCGCAAAGCGCTCGGAAATATCGGCGATCTGGCGAAGGGAAACCTGCCCGCCAGATGGTGACGAGCGCAGAACAAGATTCCCGAGGCTGGCAATGTCGCGGCGTTCTTC
>DFBP01000001.1:622-7178 GCA_002366685.1 Rhodobacterales bacterium UBA3077
TCAAGGCTGCCGGCCTGAACCGCAAAAGCCACATCCGAAACCGATATCCCAAAGCGCTGGAGCGCTTGTGGATCCAGGCCGATATGCAACTCGCGGGTTGAAAAACCTTTGATATTGATGATCGGAATACCGCCCCAGCGCAGCATCCGAGTGCGGATATCTTCCGCATAATCCTTGAGATCGGTTAGCGATTCCGGGCCGGTTATCGCAACCGAGGCCACAAAATCTGTAAGGCCGCGCGGCTTGATGGTGGCTTCCTCGGCGCGCTCGGGGAAATCGGAGATCCCGTCTATCTCGGACTTTATATCTGCTACAAAAGTCTGAAAATCACCGCCCTCGACCATACGCACCACTGCGCGCGCCGAACTTTCTCGCGCTTCGCAGGCATGGCGGTCAATATTGGTTACAGCATCCAGTGCCTTTTCGATGCGCTCGCAAATGGCGGTTTCCACGTCTTCGGGGCGCGCGCCCGGATAGGGCACGTTAACCTCGACCTCATTCGCCGCCCGGCGCGGGAAGGTTTCGCGCAGCAATGTCGGCCCGACAAAAAGCCCTGCCACAAGGAACAGGATCATCAGCAGGTTGGCGATGGTCTGATGACCGGCAAAATACCGGATCATTGCGCGGCTCCGGCCAGCGCTTCCATCAAGGCTTCATCCCGCACCACGTCGAGCAACATACCCGGTATCACTGGCCTCGGGCGGCTGGCGAGCACAAGAGCGCCGGGATTCAGCCCTTCGGTGATCAGCGCGATATCCCCCTGCACGAGATAGGGCTGCACCGCATGGGTCTGCAACCGGCTCTCCTCATCTGCCAGCAACACACGGTCTCCATCCAGTGCAGAACGCGGGACAACGATGCCGCCAACCGGCGGGCCAGAAAGCGTTACCTCGACAAACATGCCTTTTGCGAGCGGGGGGCGGCTGTTCTGCACCGCACTAAAATAGGCATCATCGACCTGCACGATCACCCCGACGGTGCCCGACTTCTGATCTATTGTATTGCTGATCCGGACCAATCTGGCTGGCCAGTCAGCATATTCGGCCCCGAGCTGGAGGCGCACGACCACGTTGATGTGCAACTCCTTCAAAACCTCGGACATGGTTTCAGGATTAAACATGGACATCCCCGCCTCTTCCCGTGCGCCGAGCAAAAGCACGCTCAGATCCGCAACCGTAAATTGCGCTTCAACATCGGCAGATTCGATACCGTCAAAACTGGCAACGGTTTGGCCCGCTTTCACAAATTGTCCTTCCTCCACCGTGATCGCCGAAACCCTGCCGGTAAACGGCAAGATCAGCTCACTCCGCGCGAGGCTGAGTTCGGCGCTGGCGAGGTTGGCCTGATAAACCGCGATTTGTTCGTTTTGGGCGGCGCGCTGTGTGGGCAAAAGCGCCAGTGTACTTTGCACATTCAGCACTTTTTGCCGCTGGGCCAAGTGGGCGGCGCGGGCGCCATCCAGCACGGTTTGTGAAATCGTCTGGCTGGCAAAGAGCGATTCCGAGCGTTCCAGATCGGTTGACTTCAGCGCTAGGGCTTCCTGCTCGATCTCAAGCGCGGCGCGCTGGTTTTCCTCGGAAACCGCAAGCTCGGCCAGCTTGGCCTCTGCGGCTCGAATATTGGCCCGCGCTTGCGCAATGGCGAGGTTAAAATCTTCGGTTGAAAGCCGGAGCAATACCGTGCCCTCTGGCAAAATCTCGCCCTTGCGCATGGCCGGATTGACATATTCGGCGGTGCCACCAACCTGCGCGATCGCATCAAAGGTGCGGCTTGGCGCGACCAAACCGTAACCGGTGAGGGTCGGCGCAACTTCGGTCCTTTGCGCTTCGATCACGCGCACCACAGTTGCGCGCTCGGTGAGCTCGACACGGGCAGGCGGCTGTTTGTTGGACACGATATTGCCCAGCACAAATGCGCCAGCCAAGACCACAGGCACGGTGATCAATAAAAGTTTTAGTAAGGCTCTCATTATTCGCCCCCCTTACAAACAGCACACCAAATCTCAGGCCTTTATGTTAGCATTCACTAACTTAAAGGCCTTGTTCCGGGAATTCAACCGATAGGTCGCGCCACTTAAGCACACTTCCGGATTTTATTCAGGGTAAAATGAGTTTCACCAAAGAGCCACGTGCCGGTTCACCATCTTCGTCAAGCCCGTTTAGCACACGAAACCATGCCTCGGCATGGCTGTTGACCGCCATTTCGGAGGCCAGCGAGGCCACGCTTTCGCCGGCTCTGACCCGGTGAACAGAGAGATAGACCTCGGCAACTTCCGAGCGCCCCGCCTCGCTCAGCGCCCGAAAGCTCTGAACCGTATCCCGATGCAACACGGCGGAGTCATCATCCCCGCGCAAAACATTTCCGGCAAAGCGGACCAGCCCGCCATTAAAGCGGATGACGGTGAGGCGCAGGGTGCTGCGCTGGCCGCGTTTGCGCATCCGAAGCGTGCCGGTGGCGGCGTCCAATCCGTTGATCTCCAGAGTCCGTATGTTTTCCAGCCGCCTCGATTGCCGCTCACTGCGGGGGATTTGCGCAAACCATTCTTGCAAAGCATCGGTGAGGCTGCCCTCGTCCCGCCCGCCGCTCATGATCAGAGTCGAGCGGTTCGGCCCCAGAATATTGATCTGGCGGGCAGCGTTCTGGATCCGCAATCCATCGGCGGCGACAAAGCTGAACCCGAGATCGTTATGGACAAAGCTTTGCCCGCGCACAAAGCCGCCGCGCGCACTTTGGCCAAAAACCATGCCGTCGATCATGGAGAGATAAATTTCGGAATCCCGCACGCCATCGCGGTCCCCAGCCAGCGCCAGCGCCCGCAGTTGGCGCTCTGCGGGGGCGGGGTGGTTGGCAAACATGGGCGCGGTAGTTTCATTATATTCCCGCCCGGCGATGCTGGCTTTAAGAGCGGCATTGGCGGTCATCGACGCCAGAAAATCGGCTTGGGCTGCGGGCCGGTAGCCGGCGGCCAGCAAAAGCTCAATCCCGCCGGCATCTGCCGCAAACTCCTGCTCTTTGGAATAGGAGCCGATCTGGCCGAAGGTGGTTTCAACGCCGGAGCGCACCGCATCTCCCAACCGGTTTTCGCCACCGCCGAAAATGCCGGTCACAAGCGCGCTCAACGCGCCGTTGACCATCGCATCTTTGTTGGCTTCCAACCGGTCCTCGACATGGTATTCTACGACGTGGATCACCTCATGGGCCAGCACCGCTGCCAGTTCGGATTCGTTATTGGCCAGCGCCAAAAGCCCGCGGGTGACATAGATGTAGCCTCCGGGGAGGGCAAAAGCATTAACCTCGGGGCTATCGAGCACGGTGAAAACCCAGCGCTCGTCAGGGCGGGAAGACACGGCCACCATTTGCGCACCAATCCGGCTGACGTAATCCGTCAGGGCTTGGTCCCGGACTTCACCCCCGAATTTCTGCAGGATTTTGGGGTGGTCACGCGCCCCGAGAGCGGCGCTTTCAGCGGGCCATTCAGCCCAAGCTGGCGCAGCTGTAACGAATAAAGCCATACTCAAAATACGCAGAAAAACATTCATAACGGACCTCCAAAGCCCAATATGGACCGAGCGCTCAACCAAAGCCAGCAGGCAAAACCGTGATCGGCTAATCTTCGCCGCGCAAGGAATCAAGCTCGTCTTGCAGGGATTCGGCCTTTTGGCGCGAGAGACGTAAACCGTCCATCGTGGCTTCAAGCTCGGCTTTGAGCTGGTTATACTCACTCGCGTATTCGCGCTGAATGCGGGCAAGCTCACCCTCGGCTTTGTCGCGTGCGTCTTCGGCAACGGTGATCGGGTCTTGCCCTTCTTCATTGGCACCATGCGGCAAACGGTTAAGCCGGTCAAACAGCCAGCGGGCTGACCAGCCGAGCACCAGCGCGATAACAATCGCGGCGACTATAATCAGGGTGAGGTCGGTTCTGTTCATTCGCTTGGCTCCTGATTTTGGCGGGGGGCGCGCATGGCGGGGCGGGTGAAACTCTCGATGACTACGCGCGAAGCGGCCTCGGGCGCGGCTTCCGGCTCATCCCGCAGGAGTTTAAACTCGATCCGCCGGTTGCGGGTGCGGCCTTCTTCGGTGCTATTGTCGGCAATAGGCTCGGCCTCGCCATAGCCTTTGGCGGTAATGGTGCCGAGCAGCAGGTTTTGCGCCAACAGGGCATCCAGCACGGCATCCGCACGGCCTTGCGAGAGGTTGCGGTTCATTTCTTCACGGCCTTGGCTATCGGTGTGTCCGCCGATCTCTATCCGCCCGTCGCGGCACTGGGTCAGGATCGCAGCTATGGCTTCGATAGTCGGGAGGCTCGGGTCAGAGATGACCGCGCTCGAAGGGGCAAAGATAATGTTGTTTTCACTCAGCAGTTTGGTGATCCGGCTGACGCAAAGCCGCGGGTCAAGGCCTTGGCCGTCTTCACCACCCTGCGGCTCGGTATAGCTGATAAACAGCTCTGTTTCCCAGCCCTTGAAAGGGTCGGCCAGCATTCTTGTCAGCTCGGCCTCCGGCTGCTCGAAAGAGGCATCACCAACAATTTCCAGCGAGTCCGGCAACATATTGGCCCCGCCTTCATTGAGCAGCGCCAAGGCCTCGATCATCGCAAAGACCCGAACCTGCCAGCCATCGGGCAGGGTTTCATCGAGCCAGAGGCGGTCTTCTACCCGCCCGTAGCCAAATTTGGCCTCGGAAAAACGCATCACAACTTCGCGGGTCAGGTTGTCTTTAACGCTGCCTTCGATGATAGCCATGCCGTTGGCATCCAGTGTCGTGGTGAATTCAATGGGTCGAGTCTCAACGGTGGCGCGCCGCTCGGGCGTGGCGCTGGCAATGGAATGGAGCGAGAACCCGTCCGGCAGGCCGATGCGCAAAACCTGCACGATCGCCTCGAATTCCTGCAATCCGGTCCCGTCGGGCGCGCTTAGGGTCACGTCTGCATCGGAAATCTCCAGCCGCCCGCCTTCAAGGCTAGCAAGCGCGGCGAGGCCGGCTTCGATTGCCTCCCGCCACTGGCGTGAGGGCGCCCCGATGCCGACCGAGCACTTAACGCGGGTGCCGATCAAATGCTGAACCGCTGTGAATATCCGGCTGGCCTCACCCTCATCTTGTGCCGAACATTGAGCGGCATCCGGATTCGCCACATCCAGAACAAAAACATAAGGAGATATAACGGGCCGTGGTGCGGATATATCAACGGTCAGGTTCACGCTTTCGGGGCGCAGTTTTTCGGCCATTTCCTCAAAACCCTGCTGGCCATTTGCCGAAATCGCGACCGTTTCCAGAGAAACGGAACCGGGGAAAACATTGAGGATCGCCTGATCGGTAAGCGACACGAGGCGCAGGGCATACTCAAATGCTGGCAGCCAGTTCTCGGCGGAGTTTTCGATAGGCTCGGTTACGTTGGTGACCTTGGCATCCGCGTCGAGCGAACCTACAAACCGCGCGAAAACCTGCAAGGTCTCGCCCTGTGGCATGTGCCCGATAAAGGAAAAATCATCGCCGTTTTTCAGGATTTCGACAGAGGGTGGCACAAGCTGTTGCGCTTCAACCTCGGCGCTTTGGCTGGTGGATGCATTTATCAGGTTATCGCCCAGCACAAGCGAGGCGATCTTGACGGCGCGGGCCTGGTCTTCGCCGCTTTCGGCTTCTCCCGAAAGGGTGACCAAAAACCCGTCGGCTTCGACCTCGGCCCAGTCGATCCCGCCAGCATAAAAGGCCTGCTCCAGCTCGGCTTTCTGGCTGTTTTCAATCCATGATATGGTGCTAGAGGCGATCAACCACCCGACGGTCACAGCAAACACCAGCACGGCAGCCGCAAAGAGAGCCGCTATCGGGCGAAATTTATCAAGGAACATCTCAATCATTTGGGGTTTGATAGGCCATTCCAAAGGCCGGTTCAACCTCACAAAAGCGCAGCTAGGCCAAACAATGCCGCCACGATGAGCCCCGCATCACGGTTAGAGCGAAACAGGTGCAAACAAATATCGCCATCGTTGATATCCAGCCGCCGCAATTGCCATGTCATGTGCAGGCCAAAGCCCCAGACAGCCAGCAATGCCACAAGAAGCGGCACAGGGTTGCCACCGAGATTTACGGCCAGAATAACCGCCACCGCCATAAGGCTAATGCTCGCGATCTGAAAGCCGAGCAGCCAGCGGTGGGTCGACTCGCCAAACAGGCGCGCGGTTGATTTAACGCCGATCAGGGCATCGTCATCCCGGTCCTGATGGGCATAGATTGTATCATAGAACAGGGTCCAGGCGATGCCGGCGAGGTAGAGCACAACCGGCGCCAGAGTCAGGCTGCCGGTATGGGCAGACCAGCCCAGTAGCGCGCCCCAGTTAAAGGCCACGCCCAAAAACACCTGCGGCCACCATGTGAACCGTTTGGCGAAGGGATAAACCGCGACGGGGGCCAGAGCCAGAATGCCGAGCCCGATGGTGAACCAGTTGAAGCTGAACAGGATCAGCGCGGCAATCGCCACCTGCAGCGCCAGCCAAACCAGCGCCCCCTTCACGCTCACCTGCTTTGAGGGCAGCGGGCGCGAGCGGGTTCGGGCCACTTG
>DFBP01000001.1:7338-8926 GCA_002366685.1 Rhodobacterales bacterium UBA3077
GCGGGCGCATAAAGGTCCACCCAGTTGCGGGAAGGTGCATCGACCACGCGGCCATCATTTTCCTGTTTCAGGCTCATATTCGCCTCTTTCCAGCTTGCTGTTAGCGCCAGCGTTCCAGCGCTTCCTCATCGCTATCCCGGGCATCTACCCAGCCGAGCCCCGCTTCTTTTTTCCAGAACGGAGCGCGGGATTTGAGGAAATCCATGATAAATTCGGCGGCCTCAAAAGCGGCTTGGCGGTGCGGGGAGGCGGCCAAAACCAGCACGATTTGCGCGCCAGCCTCAAGCGCGCCCACGCGGTGCACGATCCGGCAATCCTGCAAATCCCAGCGCGCCCGCGCTTCGGCCTCGATCTTCTCGAGCGCTTTTTCGGTCATCCCCGGGTAATGCTCGAGCTCCATGGAGGAAACGGCCGCGCCGCCCGCCATATCGCGCACAAGGCCAACGAAGCTGACCAGCGCCCCGATATCGGTGCGACCAGCGGTCATTGCCGCCATTTCAGCCCCGATGTCAAAATCACCTTCCTGAACCGAAACGCTCATTCAGCCCCCTGTCATTGGCGGGAAAAACGCCACTTCGCGCACACCTGTTAAGGGCGTATCAATCTCGACCAGCTCCTGATCAACCGCCACACGCACGGCGGCCATATCGGAAAAGGCCAGCGCATAGCGCTCTTCGCGCCCGCGCAGCTCTTCCACCAGATCGGCTACAGTGGCCGCATTGGTCTCGACCTCTTCTTTTGGCACGCCGATACGCTCGCGCATCCAGGCAAAATAGAGAACCTGCATTATGTTTCCTTCAGGATCGGCAGGGCTTTCAGGAAGTAATCCAACCCCGTGATCACGGTGAGGCCCGATGCGATCCATAACAGCCAACCGCCAATAACTGAGGACCAGTCAAAGGCAGGCACGATCCAGCGCAGGCCGAATTTGTCGTCAATCTCGCCAGCCAGAATGCCTTTGACGATCTCGTCATCCATACCCCATGAATAGGCCCAAAAGTAGTGGCCCAACAGGAAGGATGACAGGATCACAACGATGGCGCTCATCTGGCTCGCGGTTTTCCATTTGGCCAGTTTGGTGACCTGAAGGGTTCCGGCTTTGTCACCCAGAAACTCGCGCAAGCCAGAGACAAAAACCTCGCGGAAGGTGATGAGAATGATCGGGGTGAGCAAATCAAAACCTGTGCTCACATAAGGGGCCCGCACGGCAATCACCAATAGCGCAACCAGCACCATGGCTTTGTCGGCGATCGGATCCATCATCCGGCCAAGGTTGGTGATTTGCTTCCATTTGCGCGCCAGATAGCCGTCAATATAGTCGGTCGAGGCCGCCACGATAAACAGCGAAAGCGCAATCCAGTCCGCATAGGGTGACGGCAAATACACATAGACCAGACCCACAGAAGGGGCGGCTATCAGGCGAAACAGGGTCAGGATGTTAGGTAAATTCACAAAGCACACTCTATTTTAAGGTTGGCCGATATTAACCACTCTCGTGAAAGAAGGAATAGATAGTTTCGGCCATTTTGTCCGAAATGCCCTCTACCGCCTTCAAATCCGCCAAATCTGCGCGGGAAGCCGCCTTGGC
>DFBP01000001.1:8973-11286 GCA_002366685.1 Rhodobacterales bacterium UBA3077
GAGCGCTTGGCGCGGTGGGTGCCAATGGCAAAGCGGTGCGCCTCGTCGCGCAGGCGCTGCACAAAGTAAAGCACCGGGTCACGGTGCGGAAGGGCAAAGGGGCGCTGGCCGGAAACGTGGAATTCCTCTTTACCGGCATCGCGGTCCACCCCTTTGGCGACCCCGACCATGGCGATCCCCTCAACGCCCATCGTTTGCATAACCTCGCGCACCGCGCTCACCTGCCCGGCACCGCCGTCAATCAGCAAGAGATCCGGCCATAGGCCCTTTTTGCGGTCGGGGTCTTCCTTCACCAATCGGGAAAACCGCCGGGTCAGCACCTCTTTCATCATGCCAAAATCATCCCCCGGAGTGAGCTCATCCCCGCGGATATTGAACTTCCGGTAGGAGGATTTCACCCAGCCTTCCGGCCCCGCCACGACCATAGCACCCACCGCATGCGCGCCTTGGATGTGGCTGTTGTCAAACACCTCGATCCGCTGGGGCGGGGCCTCAAGGCCAAACGCCTTGGCCAACCCCTCCAGCAGCCGCGCCTGCGAGGCGGTTTCGGCCAGCTTGCGGCCCAGCGCCTCGCGCGCGTTGCGCAATGCGTTTTCGACCAGCACCTTTTTTTCGCCCCGTTGCGGCACGAGGAGCGAAACCTTCCGGTTGGCTTTGGCGGTTAACGCCTCTTCCAACATATCCGGTCGCTCGACGGCTTCGGAAAGCATGATCAGCGGGGGTGGGGGTTTGTTATCGTAAAACTGCACCATGAACGCTTCGAGAATCTCGGCGGGGTCGGCCGAGCCGCCAGTGCGCGGATAATAGGCCCGGTTGCCCCAGTTTTGATTGGCGCGGATAAAAAATACCTGCACGCAGGCCTGCCCGCCCTCTTGATGCAACGCAATGATATCGGCCTGCGAGACGCCGGCAGGGTTGATGCCCTGTGAGACCTGCACCTGTGCCATGGCTGCAAGCCGGTCCCGGATTGCGCCGGCGCGTTCGTATTCCATGGCCTCGCTTGCCGCGCGCATATCTGAAGCCAGACGCACCTGAATATCACTGGACTTCCCGCTCAGATAACTGAGCCCTTCATCAACCAACTCGCGGTAATCTTCGGCATTGATATGCCCGACGCACGGCCCCGAACAGCGCTTGATCTGGTATTGCAGACAGGCGCGCGTGCGGCCCTCGAAATCGGCATCCGAGCAATCGCGCAGCAAAAACACCCGTTGCAACTGGGCCAGTGTGCGATTAACCGCACCATTTGAGGCAAACGGGCCAAAATACTGCCCCTTTTCCCGCCGTGCGCCCCTGTGCTTTTTGATCTGCGGAAAGGCGTGCTCAGAGGTCACCAGAATGCTGGGAAAGGATTTGTCATCCCGCAGCAGAACATTATAGCGCGGTTTGAGCTGCTTGATCAGGTTTTGCTCCAGCAGCAGCGCTTCGGTCTCGGTGCGGGTGGTCAGAAACATCATCGACGCGGTGGCCGAGATCATCCGGCCAATGCGTGCCGAATGGCCGGTCGGGCGGGCATAGCTCGACACCCGATTGCGCAATTGGCGGGCTTTGCCCACATAAAGCACCGCGCCGGACGCGTCGAGCATCCGATACACGCCGGGGCTGGTATCCAGCTGCTTGAGATAGCCCCGGATCACCTCGTGGCCGCGCAAAGCCCCCGCAGCTTTGCCCTCTTCTTCAAACTCGGTTTCGCTCGTAGAATCGATCATAACGTGAACATAGGTGATTCTGTCGGTAGGCGCACCTGTGATTGGACAAAAATCAAGAGAAAAGACATCCACCGTTCCTGTGGATAACTCTGTGGGGAACTCGCGCGGTTAGCGGAAATTCTCTTATTTTCAGCACTTTTTAGCGGACTGGTCAAAAAATAGGCAGCTTTTCAACCCGTTGATAAATAAAGATATTTTTTTCACATTCGCTAGTTCATTGATTCCATTGAAGAAATTTGACGGATTCGTGAATGAAGCCTTAAAAAGTGGACAACTCCGGCCCACGCTACTCAAAGCCTTGGATATCCGGCGTTTTCCAAGCAAGATGTTGGCCACCATCCATGCAGAGTAACTGGCCGGTAAAACCGGGTGAATCGAGGATAAATTCCATCGCGCGACAGATCTCGTCTGCGTTCGATCCGCGCTGTAAAATTGTGGCTTTGCGTTGGTTTGCGAAGTGCTCTTCACTTTGGCGGGAGCCGATCAAAGTCGGCCCGGGGCCGATGCCGTTCACGCGGATATTCGGGGCCAATCCCTGTGCTGCGGTCTTGGTGAAGGCCCACAGCCCCGCCTTGGCCAGCGTATAGGTCATGAACTCGGGGGT
>DFBP01000001.1:11327-17599 GCA_002366685.1 Rhodobacterales bacterium UBA3077
TTCCGGGCCCGGGAGCTTGCGCGGCAAAAGCCTGTGTTAAAAAAACCGGGGCGCGCAGGTTGGAATCGATGTGCCGGTCCCAGCTTTGCTGCGTTGCGGTTTCAAGCTTGTCATATTCAAAGATGGATGCGTTATTGATCAGCAAATCAAGCGGCGCACCAAGCGACTCGGAGGCCTTCGGGATAAGGTTGGAAACGGCGTCCGAATCGAGCAAATCAGTCTTTAGGGTCACCGCTTTAACCCCCAGCGCACGGGCCTCGGCCACGGTTGCCTCAGCCGCGTCGGCGCTGCTGGCGTAATGCACCACTACGTCGGTTCCGCGCGCGGCCAACCGTAACACCATCGCCCGCCCGAGACGGGTCGCGCCGCCAGTTACAAGTGCCGCGTTTACCATGGTTATCTCCCTAACAGATAGACCATATAGACCACATAGAGCCCGAGGAAAGCAACGCCCCAGAGCCGCCCCATGCGCATCTTTGAGTATACAAAAATGCCTAAAAGCGCCGAAGCGCCGAGCATGATCCAAAGGTCGAGTTCCAAAAAATTCGCCGCCACCGGCAGCGGACCAAACAAGCTGGTGACCCCCATAATGGCCAGCAGGTTAAACATGTTGGAGCCAATCACATTTCCGAGCGCTACATCGGCCTCGCGGCGCATGGCTGCCACAGCGGTCGTGGCCAGCTCGGGCAATGAGGTCCCGATAGCGACAAATGTTAGCCCGATGATCTCGTGACCAAGGCCAAACCGTTCGGCAATAATCAGTGACCCTTCGATCATCAACTGCGCGCCAAGCGGCAGGCCGATCATGCCCCCGAAAATATACATTGCCATACGCCATCCCGGCATATTGTAGCGAATACCCTCAACCGCGGCCAAATCGGCACCTGAGCCGTTGCGGGTAGACATCGCGCTGCGCAGGTTATCCCACAGCATGGCTGCGAGCAGGGAAAGCAGCACGATTGCGTGCCAGAAATGCAGCGGCCCCAAAAAGGATAAAGCCACAAAAATCACCGACACGCCGATCATCATCAGGTATATTCGCTTGGTGTTGGAGGCGCTGGTATCCAGCGTATACAGCATGGCGGGAAGGCCGAGAACCAGCAACACATTGGCGGTGTTGGAACCAACGACATTGCCCAGCGCCAACCCCGGCGCGCCCTCAAGAGCAGACTGGACCGCAATTAACATTTCGGGGGCAGAGGTGCCAAAGCCGACAATGCTGACACTGACTATAAGGGTTGGCACGCCAAGCCGCAGGCTCATCCCGACGGCACCTTTGACCAGAAAATCCCCGGCCAAAACAAGGAGTACGAGGCCGCTGGCAACCAACAGAAACGCCATTTAGCGGCCCTTTTTCGCGCAAGTGGCACAAGGCCCTTTACCGAGAATAAAGCTGCCACAGGTTTTGCATTTTCGAGGCCCGCGAACCTTTGGTTTTGCGTTCGGGTTCAACAGTTTGCCAACCATGCCGATCGCCATCATCACCACCAGAAACAGGACAACTATTTTAAGGAACATAGCGCTACAGCCCGAAACGCGCCCACAGGCTGCGCTCCTCAATTTGGGCCAGAACAGAGGCGCCAAAGCGCGATAGCATCCCCTTTTTCGGGCCGTAAATCCTGAACTTGGTCTCTTTGCCGAATGTTGCCTTCATCATCGGTACCAAATGGCCCAAACCGTCGATCAACCCGTTTTCTACGGCTTGCTGGCCAACCCAGATTTCACCGGTAAACAGGTCTTCGCCGCTCAGACGATCCCCGCGGCGGGTGCGCACCTGTTTGATGAAGTTCATATGAATGCGCGCCTGCAAATCCTTGAGCCGCACGATATCTTCCTCCCGCTCGGGGCGGAACGGGTCGAGCATGGATTTATCTTCGCCAGCGGTGTGCACCCGCCGGTCAATGCCGTGGTCTTTGAGAAGCTTGTCAAAGCCGAAGCTCGCCGAAATAACGCCGATGGAGCCTAGAATAGAATTATCGTCCGCGTAGATCTCGTCTGCCGCTGTGGCCAGCCAATAGCCACCCGAGGCGGCTACATCTTCCACAAATGCATAAACCTTAAGTTCCTTCTCCGCTGCCAACCGCTGGATGCGTGCGGCAATGAGGGCCGATTGAGCCGGAGAACCGCCGGGCGAATTGATTTGAAGCGCAATCGCCTTGGGTTTACCCCTGGCAAAGGCTTTTTCGATCAAGGGAGCAAGTTCTGCGTCGGTAAGCGAATTTCGCCCCGAGCCGATCGCACCTACAAGGCGGATCACAGCGATTTTCGGGTCGGATTTAAGAATGTTCAACGGATTTTTCATGGGGAACATGTAAGGCGCAAGGCCGCTCAGAACAAGCTCTCTTCTCTTTTCCTTTTTGATTATCTGCGCTAGGCTACAAAAAAAACTTCGGGAGTCTCCATGAAAACCAATCCTATCGGCCGGACCGGTCTTGAAACCGGTATCTTTTCTCTTGGCACCATGACTTTCGGCGAGCAAACAGCCGAGACGGATAGCCACAAGCAACTGGATATGGCCGTGGACCACGGGATCAACCTGATTGATACCGCCGAGATTTATCCCGTGAACCCGATGACCGCTGAAAATGCGGGCCAAACAGAAACCCAGATCGGGAACTGGCTGGCCAAATCGGGACGGCGCCATGAGGTGCTGATTGCAACCAAAGTGGCGGGCAGCGGGGCCAAGCAGGTGCGGGACGGCGCGCCGATCTCACCCGAAACCATTGCGCTCGGGGTCGAGGGCAGCCTGAAGCGGCTCCAAACCGACGTGATCGATCTTTATCAGCTGCACTGGCCGAACCGTGGCTCCTACCATTTCCGGCAAAACTGGAAGTTTGATCCTACCGGACAGGACAATAACGAAGTACAGGCCGATATTCTTGGCGTGTTGGAAGCGCTTCAAAAAATGGTGGACGCGGGGAAAATCCGCCATATCGGGCTTTCAAACGAAAGTGCCTGGGGCACGGCACAATTCCTGCGGATTGCCGAAGAAAACAACCTGCCTCGCGTCGCCACCATCCAGAATGAATATAACCTTATGTGCCGCCACTATGACCTCGACCTTTCGGAGCTAAGCCATAATGAAGATGTTGGCCTGCTCGCTTTTTCGCCGCTGGCCGCCGGTTTGTTGACCGGAAAATATAGCGATGACGCCACCCCGCAGGGCTCGCGCCGTAGCCTGAGCCCGGAGCTGGGAGGGCGGATGTCGGCTCAAAGCCGGGATGTCGCCGATGAATATGCAGCCCTCGCCAAGGCCCATGGGCTGGATCCCGTGCACATGGCATTGGCTTTCTGCACCAGCCGGCCGTTTATGGCGGCCTCGATCGTGGGGGCCACAACCAGTGAGCAGCTCGCGCATTTGCTCAAAGGCGCTGATCTGGAGCTTTCAGACGAAGTGCAGGCCGGCATTCAGGAAATTTACCGGCGCTCGCCTATGCCGATGTGACACAGTTGCAAGTGCCATAAATTGTGTTATTTGAATGTCTGCAATTATCCGATGCACATTATGGGGAGAAAACAATGGCATTTGAATTTAACGGCACCGAATACGAAACCAATGACAACGGCCATTTGGTTAACCACGAAGACTGGTCGGAAGACATGGCCCGCGCGATAGCTGCCGCTGACGGCGTCGAGCTAACCGACAAGCACTGGGACCTGATCAACTTCCTGCGGGACGAGTATTTCAATGGTGGCGGCGTTCACCCCAACACCCGCAATATCGTAAAAGCGATGAGCAAGGAATGGGGCGAAAAGCTGAGCCAGCGCGATGTATACGAGCTGTTCCCGGGGGACCCTTCCAAGCAAGGCGGCAAGATCGCCGGCCTACCGGAAAGCCGCCGCAAGGGTGGATATTAAGACACCAAAGGCCGCTTCTTTAAGGAAGCGGCCTTATTTTATGGAGACGTGCCATAATTCGTTTCAAATCTCCGCCGATTGGGGGGCAATCAGCCTCCAAGCACGGCGGCAAGCGCCAGTCCGAACATCACGGTTGTGATCGGACCCCAGAGCTTGCGCTCCGCCGCTGAAGGCGTTGCCCAATTGAGACCCATCGTAACGCCGCTTAGCGTGACTGCGACCCATCCCGTCCAATCTGGCCAAGCCGGCCAGTTGCCAGCCACCGAAAGAATGGCTAGCGCCTGACCTGCCAACAGAAAAATGGAAACGCCGGCTGCCACACGCCCAACCAAGGGCAAAGCCCCTTCGTGTTTACCCCCTTGGGTCAACCGCCCCCAAGGGGCCCCAAGAATGAGCGCAACTTGAAAGCCGATCACGGCAAGGATGATCAGACTGTAGATATATCCCAGGAAAGGCATTTTTCGGATGTCCTTTCGCTCGCTGGACGCGCCGCCATATAAGACGCTCTCCGCTAGCGTCTGCTACCCGCCGTGGCGGCTCTCAAAGTCGGTCACGTTCCAAGAAATATTGAACAATCGGCTGCCCAAGGCTTGACCGGTTTGCAGCTCGTCGAGGTAAACATGGGTTTCTAGGCCGGACTTATCTGTCAAAATCCATTCAACCAGCCGCATCTCGGGTTCGATCTCGAATATCATCACCATTTGCCCGTTGCGCGGTTTTTCGGGGTCATACATGGTCATGTAGGCACGGCCATCCCGCTCCTCGATCCGGCGGACAAAAATAGAGTTGGTGACGTCGATATCATCCAACGACAAAAGCGAAAGCGGTGTACGGCGTTGTGGGTAGCGCTGCGGGCTTACGTTGGACTTGGCGTCAAATATCGCCAAGGTGCGGCCGTCTGATACCACCAGAGAATCTGACGGGGCATTATATTCAAACCGCATCCGGCCGGGTTTTTTGAGATAGAATGTGCCTGTGAACTCGGTGCCATCCGCGTTTTCCTGCCGGAAGGTGGTTGTGGCGCTGCGGAGGTTGGTGAGATAAGTATTTAGCCGGTCAATGGATTCGTTTTGGGCGAAGGCAGGTGCCGCAAACATTGCAGCGCTTGCTGCCAAGAAAAACCGTCTATCCATCAAAATAACCTTCATACCTTCAAGGCACCACACCGGTGCCGTAATTTAATTTCTGTTCAATGATGGATACTAAACCGAACTTTCAGGCACAAGGACCTCGCGCTTGCCAACGTGGTTGGCAGGCGAAACTACGCCCATGTCTTCCATTTCTTCCACCAGCTTGGCCGCTTTATTGTACCCAATCGAGAGCTTGCGCTGGATGTAGGATATCGAACATTTGCGGTCTCTTGCCACAATGGCGATAGCTTGGTCAAGCAAGGCGTTTTTGTCAGCCTCGTCGGTGCCGAGACCGAGCACTGCGTCTATTTCTGCGCTATTGCCGCCTTTGGGCCCTTCAACCACGCTGGTTACATATTCCGGCGCACCCTGTGCTTTGAGGAAGTTCACGATCTCCTCAACTTCCTGATCCGACACAAACGGCCCGTGCACGCGGGTTATACGGCCGCCACCCGCCATAAACAGCATGTCACCCTTGCCCAGCAATTGCTCGGCGCCCATCTCGCCCAGCACGGTGCGGCTGTCGATTTTCGAGGTGACCTGAAAGCTGATCCGGGTCGGGAAGTTGGCCTTAATGGTGCCGGTAATTACATCGACCGAGGGGCGCTGCGTGGCCATGATCAAGTGAATCCCCGCCGCACGGGCCATCTGGGCCAAGCGCTGAATACAAGCCTCAATCTCTTTGCCGGCGACCATCATCAGGTCGGCCATTTCGTCAACGATTATAACGATATAAGGCATTTTTTCGAGCGAATACTCTTCGGTCTCGAACACAGGCTCGCCGGTGTCATCGTCAAAGCCGGTTTGAACGGTGCGGGTAAAGGCCTCACCCTTCCTGAGCGCATCTTCGATCCGGCCGTTAAAGGCTTCAATCCCGCGCACATTGAGTTTGGACATCTTCCGGTAACGCTCTTCCATCTCGGCAACAGCCCATTTGAGCGCCACTACGGCTTTCTTGGGGTCGGTCACCACTGGCGAAAGCAGGTGCGGGATGCCGTCATAAACGGAAAGCTCCAGCATTTTCGGGTCGATCATGATCAACCGGCATTCTTCCGGCGAGAGCGCGTAAAGCAGCGAGAGGATCATGGTGTTGATCCCGACAGATTTACCAGAACCAGTTGTCCCGGCAATCAACAAGTGCGGCATTTTCGCGAGGTTCACCACAACAGGTTCGCCGCCGATATCTTTACCCAGCGCCATTGGCAACTTGTGCTTGCTGTCCCCAAAAGCGCGCGATGCGAATATCTCGCGCAGCAGCACCATTTCACGGTGTTCGTTTGGCAG
>DFBP01000001.1:17756-22051 GCA_002366685.1 Rhodobacterales bacterium UBA3077
GCATCGTTGCTCAGGTTCTGCCGGACCACGCTTACGGGGTTTTCCAGCAGGGAAAGTGGTGGCGCTTCGTAGCCTTCTTCCATCCCTAGCTCGAGGCCGAGCGTTGGTTGCTCCTCCGCTAATGCTTTTTTGCTTTTCGGAATGGGCTTGCCATCCGGCTGCTTTACCCGTGGTTCCGGTTTTGGCACCACCCTTGCGGGTTCAGGCACCGCCAGTTGCGGGTCCGGCACCGGACCATTGGCGCGCCGCACGCCGCCGATGCGCGGAATTTCGGGTGTGCTTTGCTCGTCGGACGTCGCAGGCAAATCGTCCTCATGGTCGATCACGTCATCATCATCCGTTGGCCGAACGGTTGATGATATCCGTGCCAAAAGCGTTGCGGTATCGGGCCTTTGCTGCGGTTCGGTCTCATCCGGCGAGATTTCATCGCGCATTTCGTCCAGCCGCGCGCCAAACCGGTTTTGCTGCTGCTCTTGGGCAGTGGTTTGGGCGGCGCGCTGCGCCTCTCGCTTCTGCTTGGCCTGCTGGGCCGCAACCTGCGCCGCGCTCAGCCCTTTTTGGCCAGCCACCGAAAGCCCGGCCCCCAGCGTGCCCGCCCCTTTGCGCACGCCAACCGCCATCGAGGGCACAACCTTGGCAACCACCCCTCTGATCAGCATATAAATGACGACCAAGCCAGCGAGCAAATATTGCCACGCCACTTTGAACTCGACCTTGTTGACACCTAACACATAGAGCCCAAGACCCAGAAAAACCACGGCCAGAACGACGGTGGCTAGCATGAGCGCCAGATCCAGATCCAGCGGGATTATCTGAAGCAGTTGCTGAAGCCCCGCATCCCCCAAAATACCACCTAGCCCGTATTCAAACCCCCAGGTCGCATAGGGCGAATGCGCCGAGAAGAATATCGCCCCGACCGCAATCGCGATCGGCGCAATGATTATACGAGGCAAAACCCGTTCCGCCCCGAAATGCCCCATCAGACGCACACCCCAGACCAGAAAAACAACGGGAACGCTCCAAAATCCAAAGCCGAGAACCCAGTGAAAAACATCACTTACGTAAGAGCCGAAGACGCCCAGCAGGTTGCCGGAAGGCTGGCTTGTCTGGTTAAAAAAGGAGGGATCATCGGGGGAATAGGTCGCAAAACTTGCGGCCAAAACCAGCGCCAGTACCAAAAAGCCAAAGCCCAGCGTTTCGGAACCGCGGGCGCGCAGCAGCGCTTCAACCTTGGTTTCTTTGCGTTTCTTCCGGCGCGTTTTGGTGCGCTTTTTGGTGCCACTCAGTAGGGCCATTATGCTGTGCCTCTCGGCGCATCAAGCGCCTCTTTGATGGCGTTGAGCCCGCGCTCAATTTCATCAATTTCTGCAACCATCGCTACGCGAATATACTCACTACCGGGATTGCCGTGCGCAGTATCATGGGAGAGATACGCACCCGGCAACACCTGAATACCGCTTTTTTGCCAGATATCCAAGGCTGTTTGCTCACCATTGCCGGTTTTGATCCACAAAAAGAACCCGGCCTCGGGGGAGCTGTAGCCCGGCAGGTTGCCCAGAATCTGGTCTGCCAGATCAAACTTTGCCCGATAAAGATTACGATTTTCTTCCACATGCGCCTCATCCGCCCATACCTTGGCAGAGGCCATCTGGATGGGTAGCGGAACCGGCGCCCCCGTATAATCACGCAATTGCTTGAGCTCACGCATATTTTTTGGCCCTGTGGAGACAAAACCAGAGCGAAAACCCGGCAGGTTGGAACGCTTGGATAGCGAATGGAAAGCCAGAACCCGCTCGGGGTCGGCGCCCGTTTCCTGCGCAACCGTCAGCACGCCCACGGGCGCTTCATGGCGGTAAATCTCGCTATAGCACTCGTCTGCAAAGATGATGAAATCATGCTTTTCAGCCAGTGCGAGCAGGTCTCGCCAGTATTCACGGGTCGCAACCGCCCCTTGCGGATTGGAAGGTGAACACATGTAAACAATGGCGGTGCGGTTCAGGGTTTCTTCCCCCAGCGCGGCAAAATCGGGCAAAAACCCGTTCTCAGCTTCGGCATTTACAAAAACCGCTTCGGCCCCTGCGGCGCGGGCCGCCACCATGTAGCATTGGTAAAACGGGTTGGGTAGGAGCACATAAGGTTGCTGGCCGTTTTTCTTTTCAGGGCAAAGTGCCAAACACGCATTGAACAACCCTTCGCGGGTGCCGTTCAGGGACAGAACGCGGCTGTCTTCATCCACATGATCCAGCCCGAAGCGCCGCTCCAGCCAGCGCGCAATCGCGCTCCGCAATTCCGGCGCGCCAGCATTGGGCGGATATTTGTTGAACCCCGCGGCATGCTCGGTCAATGCCTCCATCGCAAAAGCCGGAAACCTGTGCTTGGGCTCTCCGATTGACATATGCAAGACCTCGCCGCCCGCTGGGACCGGGTCCAACAAACTGCGTAAGCGCGGAAAAGCGTATTCGGGCAGAGCCGAAAATCGCTGGGGATACTGCATATAAGCCTCGTTTTTTGGGTCTAAGCGCCCGATTTGAGATTAGTTTATCCGCTCGCGCCGCCTGCGGCAAGCCCGCTTGCAGTTTTCCGGCCACCCGATTAAGCAAAGCCAAACAGGAGCGCGCTATGCAAGAGCTGACAATCAAACGCCTTGGCCTCAAAGGGGACGGTATTGCCGAGGGAGATATTTATGTTCCCTTTTCATTGCCGGGGGAGCGCTTTGCCGGAGAGATTGAAGGCGGGCAGCTCCAAAACCCGCGCCGCCTGAACGATTCACCAGACAGGATTGCACCGGTTTGCCAGCATTTCGGCACATGCGGCGGCTGCACCCTGCAACATGCTTCGGATGCTTTTCTTGCGGAGTGGAAACAGGACACGGTGCGGCGCGCACTTTCGGCGCAAGGTTTGGAAACGGTTTTCCGCCCCACCGACACCAGCCCACCCAACAGCCGCCGCCGCGCTACCTTTTCCGGCAGGCGCACCAAAAAGACCACACAAGTCGGGTTTCACAAACGCGCTTCGGCCGATATTTTCGAGCTCAAAGAATGCGCGCTCCTGATGCCGGACATCATGGAAAGCCTTCCGGCGTGTCATGCCCTCACCGGCATTGGCGCCTCTCGCAAGGGCGAAATCAAGATTTCGGTAACGCAAAGCGAAGCGGGACCGGATATTGATATTCGTGATGCCAAACCGCTTGATGGGCCGCTGCGCACGCGCCTTGCCGCCATTGCTTCCGAGTATAACCTCGCCCGTCTGAACTGGAACGAAGAGCTGATCGCAGACCGCAAGCGCCCGGTGCAGGCTATGGGCAAAGCGCAAGTGTTGCCGCCTTCGGGGGCTTTCTTGCAAGCCACACCGCAAGGGCAAGCGGCCCTTGTATCTGCCATACAGGAAGCTGTTTTGGGGGCGAAGCGGGTGGTGGACCTGTTTGCCGGTTGCGGCACCTTTGCCTTGCCGCTGGCCGAGCGCGCCGAGATTCATGCTGTTGAAGGACAGGCTGAAATGCTGGAAGCTTTGGATACCGGCTGGCGCTATGCGAAAGGGCTCAAAACCGTAACGACCGAAGTGCGCGACCTGTTTTCCCGCCCGCTGGTGCCTCTGGAATTGCGGCAATACGATGCTGTTGTGGTCGACCCGCCGCGTGCGGGAGCCAAAACACAGATGGCCGAAATCGTTGCGTCTGAAATAAAAACAGTCGGTGCGGTATCTTGCAACCCGGTCACATTCGCCCGCGATGCAAAAACCCTTGTCGACGGCGGATTTACCCTCGAATGGGTTCAGCCGGTTGACCAGTTCCGATGGTCAGGCCATGTGGAACTGGTAGCTCGTTTTAGCCGCTAGGCTTTATTCTTTGGGTGTGGTTTTCATTTTCAGAATACTGTAGATCGGGCAGAAGCTGAACACGGCAGTAATCAAAAGAATGCCGCCTACAACGATGCCAACCCAGCCAAATGAACCCAAATAACCCAGATAGCTCAGCACAAACAGGGCCATGCCTGCCAGAATTCTCAGTGCGCGATCCAGCGATCCGACGTTTGTGTTAAATTGCATGGTTCTCTCCTCAATAGTTGTTAAAGTTTCTAGCCTACTAACGCCACTTACTATTATATAGAGCGGCTTAAACTGCCGCGCGCACAAATACTAGGCGAAACTTTGCCGAGTTGCAACCATATCCCCCGCTCGAACAATTTCGGGCGGGGGTGGGTTTTACATCCCGTTTGCGGCGATAAGAGCCCGGGCGCGGGTCAAAAGGTCTTGCCCGTCGATGCCCTGTTCGGTCATCTCTTCCAGCCAGCGATCGA
>DFBP01000229.1 GCA_002366685.1 Rhodobacterales bacterium UBA3077
GCAGCCGGAATGGAGGGCTAAGCCATGGGGTAGATAGCAAAATATACGCGCCGTGGGGTCCTGGGCCTTGGAATTGCTGCCGCTGGTGGGCTGGCTGTGGGGTATTACTATTACCAAAAGCCATACCCGAACCCGTTGCCGGGCACATTGCCCGAAGGGGCCTATTCCTTTACGCCTTACGTGATTATCGGCACCGATAACCAGATCACTATCATCACACCGCGGGCTGAAATGGGGCAGGGCATTCACACCACTTTGGCGGCGCTGGTCGCCGAGGAGCTGGATGTGGACATGGACCAGATCACGGCCGAGCATGGCCCGGCGGCTGCGGCTTATCATAACAGTGGCATGATGAAAGAAGGCGCGCCGTTTCCGTTTTTTGAAGAAGGCTTCATGGCTGAAGCCGCCCGTGGCGCAATGGGCGTTGTTGGCAAGTTCTTGGCCTTGCAAGTCACCGGCGGGTCTTCGGCCTCTACCGATGCGTATGAGAAAATGCGAGAAGCCGGCGCGGCGGCGCGCGAAACATTGAAGGCAGCCGCAGCGGCGCGCTGGGGCGTACAGGCCAAAGACCTGACAACGGCCAGTGCCGCCGTTGTGCACCCCGACGGGACCAAGCTGAACTACGGAGAACTTGCTGCCGAAGCGGCCCTGCTTGAGCCTCCAAAATCGGTATCTCTGAAAGACCCTTCCGAGTGGAAAATCCTCGGGAAAAGCCAGAAGCGGGTGGAGCTCTTGGAAAAGGTCACCGGCGGTACGATCTTTGGCATTGATGTGCAATTGCCAGAAATGCTCTACGCGACCGTTGTTATGGCCCCGCGCTTTGGGGCCAGACCTGCAAGCGCCGATAAAGCGGCCGCTCTGGCTGTTTCCGGCGTGCAGAAAGTGGTGGATATTGTCACAACAACCGGCGCAGGTTTTGGGGTGGTTGCCAGCAATACCTGGGCGGCCTTTGAGGGGGCCAAAGCACTGGCCCCAACATGGGAAGCCGCAAGCTATCCGGCTGACACCGCCGGAATTACAGCGCTTTACGAAGCGGCACTGGAGGGTGAGGAAAGCTTCACGCTGGGGGGCGAAGGCGATGCGCTGGAGGCGTTGACCGAGGCGTCAGATGTGATTGAAGCCCGTTACACTGTGCCGTATCTGGCGCATGCAACGATGGAACCGCTAAACGCGACGGCGCAATTCAAAGACGGCAAGCTCACACTCTGGCTTGGCACGCAAGCGCCCGGGATCGCACAGACGGTCGCCGCGACTATGCTTGAGGTCGAGACAGAAGATGTCGAGGTTATCACCACCCATCTGGGTGGCGGCTTTGGACGTCGCGCCGAGGTAGATGTGCCGCTCTACGCCGCGGCGATTGCTGTGCAAACCGGGGGGAAGCCGGTAAAGGTCACATGGTCGCGAGAGGAGGATATCCGGCGGGATACCTACCGCCCGATGGCGGTCTCGAAGCTGCGCGCAAGTCTGAAAAACGGCTTGCCCGATGCCCTTGATATGAGGGTGGCTGCCCCTTCGGTCACCAAGTCACTGATGGCGCGAACCTTTCCGTCCATGGGGTCAGCCGGTGCTGACCGATCTATCCTTGATGGCGGGTTTGACCAACCCTTCAGCTGGCCCCATAGCCGTTTTGCGGCGCATCAGCTCGATACCGACATACCGGTCGGGTTCTGGCGCTCGGTTGGCTATTCCATCAACGGATTTTTCCATGAAAGCTTTCTGGACGAGCTGGCTGTGGCCGGCGGGCAGGACCCGCTGGAAATGCGGTTCGCCATGATGAAAGACGAACGCCACGCACCGGCGCGCGAAGTGCTGAAAGCGGTTGCCGACACGGCGAACTGGGGTCAGCCTTTGCCGGAGGGTGTGGGCCAGGGTATTGCGCACACGCTTTCCTTTGGCACATGGACGGCTGAAGTTGTTCAGGTTGATATGCGTGGTGGTTCCGTGAAAATTGAAAAGATCTGGGTAGCCGCCGATCCGGGGCTGGTTCTTGACCCGGGGAATTTTGAAGCGCAGATCACTTCGGGAGTCATCTATGGGCTTTCGGCGGCCGTCGGGCAGGAGATCACCTTTTCTGATGGCAGGGTCGAGCAGGAAAACTTCTTTGACTATGATGCGCTACGCATGGCAGGGGTTCCGCCGATCGAAGTCAGTTTGCTCACCAATTCGCACAAGATGGGCGGGGCTGGTGAACCGGGGACACCGCCCATTGCGGCGGCGCTGGGCAACGCAATTTTTGCCGCTTCAGGCCAGCGATTGCGCGATCTTCCGTTTGGAAAGCATGTTGAATTTGATCTGGGTTAGGCTGCGGGCTGGCGGAGGCCAGCCGTAAATCTCGATTTGAACGCTTGACAAATTAGACCAATTGGTCAAAAATTTGTTATGAGCTCTAAAATCATGCAAATCAGCGAGGCCTATGCACTCGGAGATGCGAGTGGCGAGCGGTTGGAAGCGCTTATGGCGCGCGCCACTGCTGCACGCGCCGCGCATTGGGGAGATACCGTCACTTACTCCCGCAAGGTATTTGTGCCGCTCACCAATATGTGCCGCGATACCTGCACCTATTGTAGCTTTGTGAAATTGCCCAGCCATCCGGAAGCCAATTATATGACGCCCGAGCAGGTGCTGGCCACCGCCCGCGCCGGAGAGGCGCAAGGCTGCAAGGAGCTGCTGTTCAGTCTCGGCGAGCGCCCCGAGCTGCGTTACCCGGAAGCGGCGGCGGCCTTGGCCAAGCTCGGCTATAAAACCACGAATGAATACCTCCGCGATATGTGTGCGTTGGTGCTGGAGGAAACCAGCCTGTTGCCGCACGTCAACGCTGGCACGCTCAATGACGACGAGATCGATATGCTGCGCCCGGTCTCGGCCTCGATGGGGATGATGCTGGAGACAGTTTCCCGCCGCCTGACCCGCAAAGGCATGCCACATTACGCCTGCCCCGATAAAACCCCCGTGCAACGGTTGCGCACATTAGAGCGCACCGGCGAGCGTGGGGTTCCGTTTACCACAGGCTTGCTCATTGGTATTGGCGAGACATGGGAGGAGCAGGTGGACAGCTTGGCCGCCATCAACGCAGCCCACGCCAAGCACGGGCATATTCAGGAAGTGATTATTCAGAACTTCCAGCAAAAGCCGGGTATTGGCATGGAACATCATCCTGAGCCGGGCCTTGAAGACATGTTACGCACGCTGGCGGTGGCGCGGCTGATGTTGGCGCCCGAGATTAGCCTGCAAGCACCGCCAAATCTTTCGGCGCGGCACATAGAGTACCTGAAGGCAGGCATGAATGACTGGGGAGGCATTTCGCCGGTAACGGTTGATTTTATCAACCCCGACCACGCTTGGCCCGAGATCGACCGACTGGCGGCTTCCACCGCCAAAGCAGGGTTGAAATTGCAAGAACGTCTCACGATCTACCCCGACTTTTTGCAGCGCTCGGAGCAATTCCTTGATCCGTCTCTGACCCGTCGAATTTCCGAAATGGCGCGGGCTGACGGCTTGGCCCGCAATCAATGCTTGGGAGCTGCTTAATGAATTTGGATGCGCTAAGTCGCCCGGTGGCGGATATTCTGGCCCGGGTGCAGGAAGGCCGCGAGACCACGCAGGCCGAAGCCACGGTGCTTTATGGTGCCAAAGGAGCGGACCTGAAAGCCATATGTGAGGTGGCCGACGGGCTGCGGCAAAAGGTGAATGGGGACAGGGTTGGCTTTGTTGTGAACCGCAACATCAATTTCACCAATATTTGTTACATGGGTTGCACCTTTTGCGGTTTTGCCAAGCGGCGGGAGGATGAAGGCGCAGAGTGGTTGAGCCTTGAAACCATCGTCGAGCGTGCGCGGGAAGCGCAGGTGCGCGGGGCAACGGAAGTTTGCATTCAGGGCGGGATTCACCCGAAAATGCCGGGCACTTACTACCGCGATATTGTGCTAGCGATCAAAGCCGAGTTGCCGGATATGGATATCCACGCGTTTTCGCCTTTCGAGATCTGGTATGGTGCGGCGAAGCTGAAGATGTCCTACGCCGATTTTATCCAAGACCTCAAGGAATGTGGCTTGGGCAGTATTCCGGGTACGGCTGCCGAGATTTTGGACACCGAGGTTCGCAAGCAGCTCACCAAAGACAAGCTCAGCACTGAGAAATGGGTTGAGATTATCCGTGCCGCGCACCAGCTTGGTGTGCCAACCACCGCGACCATCATGTATGGCCATATTGACGGGCCGCAGCATTGGGCCGCGCATATGGCGCTGCTGCGTGACATCCAGAAAGACCACCAAGGTTTTACCGAGCTGGTGCCGCTGAGCTTTGTGCATTCCGACAGCCCGCTGTTTTTGGATAACCCCGGCAAGGTGCGCCCGGGGCCAACGGTGGATGAGGTAGATGCCATGCACGCGGTTTCAAGGATATTCCTGCACGGGCAGATCGACAATATCCAGACCTCCTGGACAAAACTTGGCCCAGAGCGGGCGCAGGGGATGCTTGCGAAAGGGGTTAACGATTTTGGCGGAACACTGATGAACGAGAGCATTTCGCGGGCCGCGGGGTCAGAGCACGGGCAAGAAGTGACCGCCTTTGAAATGGTGCAGATCATCCGAGCGGCAGGGCGCGTGCCGGTGCAGCGCAACACGCGCTACGAAGTGATCGAAGAATTTGCCAACCACGACCCGGCGCGGCAAGCACCCTTGGTCGCGCGGGATGTGCATACGCCCCTCGACTTTATGGCAGACCTGCCTGAATTTTTGCAAAGGAGCGCCTGATGAGAGTGACGCTACTTGCCGGAGGCGTTGGCGGGGCCAAAATGGCGGAAGGCTTTGACGGGCTTGAAGGTGTTGAACTGAGCGTGATCGGCAACGTGGCGGATGATGCCGAATTCCACGGGCTTTGGGTCTCACCCGATATTGATACATTGACCTATAGCTTGGCGGGACGGATTGATCGCAAGCAGGGTTGGGGTGTGGCAGATGAGGGGCATCGGGCGCTTTCGGTGCTCGAAGAACTCGGTGACGACACATGGATGACCCTCGGTGACCGGGATTTCGGGTTGCACATTTACCGGACCAATGCGCTGCGTATGGGCGCAACACGCTCCGAGGTCGCCGACCATATTGCGCAAGTTTTCGGAGTAAAAAGCAAGATATTGCTGCCAACCGATGATGTGGTGCAAACGCGCGTGCGCACGGCTGCTGGCTGGCTTTCCTTTCAGGAATATTTTGTGCGCGAGCAGTGCAAGCCCGAGGTTCTGGAACTCGCTTGCGACGGGCTAGAAGATGCGCGGCCAACCCGGGCAGCTTTGGCTGCAATCGCAGAGGCCGATCTGATCCTGTTGGCCCCGAGCAATCCGTTAGTGTCTATCACACCTATTCTGGACGTTCCGGAAATTAGGGCCGCTGTGGAAGCCGCCGAAGCACCGGTTTGGGCGGTGAGCCCGTTGATTAACGGCAAAGTCGTAAAAGGACCGGCTGACCAGATGATGAAGGCGCTGGGTTTGCGGGCAGATGCGCTGGGCATTGCGGAGTTTTACGACGGGCTTATCGACGGTTTGGTGATTGACGAGCTGGATGCAGGCTTGGCGGAAGAGATTATG
>DFBP01000098.1 GCA_002366685.1 Rhodobacterales bacterium UBA3077
CCAAAAAGCAGGACCACTTCAATTCTAGTTTGGCGGTGACGGCAGAGTGTAAGTGTTCCCTAATCTTTGTTAGAAAGTTCCAACTTCCGTAAGATCGCCCAACTGATCCCGCTCCTGTCCACCCTCCGATATAGTCGATGGTTTCCTCAGGCGTACCTACGTTACGAAGCCGATCTCTCATGCAATGCCTAAACGAGTGTATTGTTTTAGATTTGCTAGTAATTCCAACCGTTGAACGAAGCCATTTATTAAGCGCTGCTGAAGCGCTACCGCTTTGTGTTTTGCCATCTTTAATATATTTTGGAAATGCATATTGAGAAGAGCTGGAGTCAATCACTCGCTGCGCAGCCCACAATGCTTCTCCGACAAGTGGAATCTTTCGAGCTGACCCTTCATTCTTTAACCGCCGTTCCTCGGTCCAACGTATATCAACATACGGGACTTTCTCGGTAACGTGGATATCAGCAATTCTAAGCCCAACGATTTCATTGAGACGACAGCCAGTGTCACTTAGCATTAATACCATCCACCGTGCGGAGTCATCTTTCTCTCTGGCAGCACTTTGGATGGCTTTGAGTTCGATGTCAGTAAATGACTGCCTTTTAGTTGTTCTATCGGGCGTTGCTGGGACAGATAACGTCTCCCAAACATTCGTGATATTGAGCTCTTTTTCTCTTACTGCGACAGACACAATCGCTTTGACGCGGTTCAGATATCTCCTTACGGAAGTGCCTGCTAACCCAGAAGTGATCAACGCGCTGACGAATTGATTTGCATCGTTACGACGAAAGTCATCGAGAGGCCTGTCACCCAATTCAGATGTTAGTGAGAGTGTAATCCTTTCAATCTCTTGTAGGCTTTTCTTGCGAGTTTCGTCCTTGAAATCGATATAGAAATCTTTGGCCTGCGAGAAGCTGATCATAGGTTGTTTTTTGGCGTCTTCGTACATGAGAGTTGCAGCGTGCCACTCTGGCGAAAGTCTATCTTCAATTGATACTTTTGCGCCTGGGTTATGTTCACCCAATCCATCGGGGTCAAGAATGTGTTGTAATGCGATCTCGAAATCAGAATCAACTGGTGCATTTTTATAGATGGACCTGTCTCCGGGAACAGCATTGTGGCTCTTGAGGATCGCGTGAGCGGCGACAATGGTCGCTTGGCCCTCCCAAGCCTCCTTACCCTCTAGCGCACGCCACTCAGACTCATATTGTCTGTTTAGACGCTCTAGCGCTTTACGTGCTTCATTGGGGTCGCGGGTGCTAAGAGGCTTGACGATGATGCCATTTTTGGGCTTAGGAAAGTGATGCCTGACAGATGCTGGTATCTTTCTTCGGTATTCGTAGATTCCAGTAGTTGGGTTCTTTCGAAGATATTCGCACATGATGGTGTAAAGACCGATTTTGAGTAAGACTTCCATTACGGTGTTACTCGTGGTGTTACTATATGGCAACCCAATAGGAGGTTAAGTGCCTTGTTTGTAACGGTTTTTGTGGGGAGTAATGGCTCCGGCGGTAGGGGTCGAACCTACGACAAATTGATTAACAGTCAACTGCTCTACCACTGAGCTACGCCGGAACAGGCCACGCTTTCGCGTCGGTCTTGGCCATATAGCAAAGCCGTTCGGAGGCGGCAAGAGGAATTGTAGCGGAAAATCAGCTTTCAGCGAAAATTTGTTTACGGCGAAATTTAGAGACTACAGAATAATGTTTTACAAGTGGTTAGGCTCGTGTATTTTTAAGGAAAACAGGAGCCTAATATGAAAATTGCAACGCTGAACGGGATCAAGGTCCACTATAGCGTAGAGGGGCCGGTGGACGGGTTTCCCGTTGTCTTCTCGAACTCACTTGGCACCGATTTTCGTGTGTGGGATAAATTGATATCACATTTGCCCACGGGTTTGCGGGTTATCCGCTACGACAAGCGCGGTCACGGTCTTAGCGAGGCCCCGGCGGCCCCTTATTATATGGGGGATCTAGTGCAGGATGCGGCGGCGCTTATGGACTTCCTCGACGTAAAAGGAGCGCTGTTTATCGGTCTCTCGATCGGCGGGATTATCGCGCAGGGTTTGGCTGCGGAACGTCCGGATCTGGTTCGTGCCATGGTGCTTTCAGACACCGCCGCTAAAATCGGGAACGAGCAGATGTGGGCTGAGCGTGTGCGGGCTGTGCGTGACGGCGGGATCGAGGCACTTGAAGAATCAATCTTACAACGCTGGTTTTCCAAAGGTTTTCACAACACTCAAAATGATGAACTAGCAGGTTGGCGCAACATGTTATGCCGAACTCCGGCCGAAGGTTATATCGGATGTAGCGAAGCCATTGCCGAAACAGACTTGTACTCTAGCACCGCGCGCCTGACCTTGCCTACGCTGGCAATAGTGGGGTCGGAAGACGGCTCCACCCCGCCTGATCTGGTGCGCGAAACCGCCGACCTGATTGCTGGGAGCCAGTTTAAGGTCATTCGCAAAGCAGGCCATCTGCCTTGTGTCGAGCAACCTGTCGAGACGGCGGCGTTGATCACTGAATTTATGAAGGAGAACGGCCTTGGCTGACCGGTCCGAGCAAGGTATGGCGACTCGCCGCAAGGTTTTGGGTGCCGAGTACGTAGACAGCAAACTAACGGATACCAGCAGTTATGGCGGCGCATTTCAGGAGTTTGTCACCGAAGGCGCGTGGGGGACCGTTTGGTCACGTCCCCAGATCAGTCACCGCGAACGATCCATGGTAACATTGGCGTTGCTGGCAGGGCTTGGGAATTTTGAAGAACTGGCGCTACATACGCGCGCAACTGCCAACACCGGCGCGACGCCCGAAGACATCCTCGAAGTCATGCTACATGTTGCGGTTTATGCGGGTGTTCCGCGGGCTAATCACGCAATGAAGGTGGTGAAGGAAGTTTTGGCAGAGATGGAGGACGGGAATTGAGCGACGGCTCTTTTTTTCAGCGGGACCGCGATTGGCAACCAGCCGCGCTCACACCGCAATATAAGACTAGCCTGAAACGTTCGCCGACGCATGCTTTGCTATCGATGGATAGCTCCATTTCCGAGCGAACCGGACCAACGTTTAACCAGAATATGCTTGGTGAGCTGGATAACGATCTGGTGTTGAATTATGCCAAAGACGGCGAACTGCCTGTCGGCGAGCGTATCATCGTGCAGGGCAGGGTACTGGATGAAAACGCGCGTCCGGTTCCGGGAGTGCTGCTGGAATTCTGGCAGGCGAACGCTGGCGGGCGGTACCGTCACAAGAAGGATGGCTACCTCGCGCCGCTCGATCCCAACTTCGGCGGATGTGGACGCACGATTTCCGCGGCTGACGGGTCTTACGCCTTCCGCTCGATCAAGCCCGGCCCGTATCCTTGGCCTAACGGCGTGAACGACTGGCGCCCCTCGCATATTCACTTTTCGCTGTTTGGCTCGGGTTTTGCGCAGCGTTTGATTACACAAATGTATTTTGAAGGCGACCCGTTGATCTGGAAATGCCCGATTGTCTCGATGATTCCCAATAAGGGCGGGATAGAGCAGTTGATTGCACGTATCGACATGAACGCCACTATGCCGATGGATGCAATTGCATATCGGTTCGACATTGTGCTGCGCGGGCGTCGCTCGACCATGTTTGAAAACCGGCTGGAGGGGAACTGATGAAACCGCTCGACTATCTTAAAGAATCCCCGTCACAAACCGCTGGGCCCTATGTTCATATCGGTTGCACGCCAAACTTCTGCGGAATTGAAGGTGTGTTCGCCGAGGATCTGGGCTCAACAATGCTGAACGGTCAAACCAAAGGCGAGCGAATTACGGTTCGCGGGCGGGTTTTTGATGGAACCGGCACCGCGTTAAAAGATGCGATGGTGGAAATCTGGCAAGCGGACGCGGAGGGGCTGTACCCAAGTCCGCAAGAAAAACGAGGCCAAGCCGACGAGAATTTCACCGGATTCGGTCGATGCCCGGTAGAGCAGGAAACCGGCGAGTTTGTGTTTGAAACCATAAAGCCCGGCACCGTCCCATTCAACGACGGGCGCCCGCAAGCGTCGCACATAACATTCTGGATTGTGGCGCGCGGTATCAATATCGGACTGCACACCCGCTTATATTTCCCTGACGAAGACAATTCCGCCGATCCGGTTCTGGGGCGGATTGAATTGAAAAAACGGGTCGAAACCCTGATCGCCGAGAAAACCGGTGATGCGGAATATACGTTCAATGTCCGGCTACAAGGACACAACGAAACCGTGTTTTTCGACATCTGATGGCGCGGTTTATTCTCGTTCACGGTTCTTGCCACGGTGCTTGGTGCTGGCGCGATGTGCTGCCATATTTGCCAAATGCGGTTGCGATTGATTTGCCTGGTCACGGTGCCGACAAAACACCGATAAAAGATGTGACGCTGGATCTATACGCGGATGCCGTTATCGCCGAGATCAACAAATCGCCTGAACCGGTGGTGTTGGTCGGACATTCCGCCGCCGGCGTCACAATCGCCACCGTTGCCGAGCGGGTCCCCGACCGTATCACGCGTCTTGTATATCTTTGCGCCTATGCACCAAAAGACGGCGACTCGCTTAGCGAGATGCGCAAACGGGCGAAGCGGCAATTGGTTATGCCCGCCGTAGTCCGAGCGGAAGACGGCCTGAGCTATACCGTTGATCCGGCCCTTAGCCCCGGGATTTTCTACCATGACTGCCCGGCCGAAACCGTTGACTACGCGTTGGCCCATCTTTGCGCACAACCGGTCTTGCCACAGGAAACGCCGGTAAAGCTTGGGCCAAATTGTGAAAGCGTGCCGCGGAGCTATATTTTGGGCGAAGATGACCATACAATCCCTCCGGAGGAGCAGGAGAAAATGGTTGCAGATTGGCCACAAGACGATGTCTATCGCCTTCAATGCGGGCACTCGCCGTTCTTTTCCTGTCCAGAAACGCTAGCCCATTTGTTGGGCGAAATTGCCGAGGATTCTTAATGACCAAGCCATGTATTATTTGTGTTGCGATCACGGGCTCAGTGCCGATGAAGGCGCATAATCCTGCTGTTCCAATAACGGTAACCGAACAAATCGAAAGCACGCAGGCGGCTTTCGAGGCGGGCGCAAGCATCGCGCATTGCCATGTGCGGCATGATGACGGAACGCCTTCGTCTGATCCGGAGGAATTTGGACTACTTCAAGAAGGCATCGCCAAATACTGCTCTGGCATGATTATGCAGATGTCGACGGGCGGACGCTCCGGCGCGGGGCAGGAACGGGGCGCGATGCTTTCGCTAAAGCCCGACATGGCCTCACTATCGGTCGGTTCCAACAACTTTCCGACACGCGTCTACGAGAACTCACCGGATCTGGTAGACTGGCTTGCTTCCGAGATGCGCGAATACGACGTGAAACCCGAAGTCGAAGCCTTTGATCTTAGTCACATTTTTCAAGCTGCGGCGATGATCCGAGATGGTCGTATCGCGGGCAAGCTATACGTGCAATTCGTTATGGGCGTTAAAAATGCGATGCCGGTCGATAAGGAGGTGTTTGATTTTTATATCAGCACAGTTAACCGCTTGGTGCCTGACGCCCAGTGGTGCGCTGCTGGGGTTGGCCCCGGGCAGATCATTGTCAACGAGTGGTCGATTGCCGCCGGCGGGCACACGCGCACAGGTCTTGAAGATAATTTGCGGCTTGATCGCCACACGCTCGCGCCGTCAAACGCCGCCCTTGTCAAACGGGCTGCCGACTTATGTGACAAATACGAACGCCCGGTTGCGACGTGGCAGCAAGCCCGCGAAATCCTCGAA
>DFBP01000071.1:0-2868 GCA_002366685.1 Rhodobacterales bacterium UBA3077
GCTTCATGCCTTCGAACTGCGCCACCCGCTCCTTAGGCCCGACAAACTGGACAAAAACACCGACAACCAGATCATACTGGTTCGCGGCCCAATCCCACGTGGCGATATCAGCTACGTTAAAATCAACCGCAACCTTTGAGGCCAACGCCAGCGCATGGGCTTTTTCAACCGCAACGTCGGAGCTATCCATTGCCGTGACCTGCACACCCTGGCTGGCCATATAGACCGAGTTTCGCCCCTCACCATCCGCCACTGCAAGCGCCATGCGGCCCTCTTGCAGATAGGCTTTATGGTCGACCAAAAACTGGGCGGGCTCTGTGCCAAAAAGATATCCGGGTTTTGCAAAACGGTCATTCCACATATTCATCACTCCTCGCTTTACCCGAACATAGGTATGGCTTTGGCAGGTTACACCCCGCCAAAGCCAAACTTTCTGTGACCAGAGCCTAGCGAAAGGCCGGGATGATCTTCTCGGCATAATCCGCGATGATGCGCTCTTCGTCGCCGTTGTCGAGGTAAATGTTGAACTGGGTCACACCAGCCGCCTCCAATTCGCGCAACTTGGCGATATGCTCGTCAGGGCTGCCCAGAACCGCAAAACTATCCACGATATCATCGGTGATGAAATCGAGGTAAGGGTTGCTGGTTTGGCCGTGTTTGGAATAATCGTAGCCCTTACGGTCTTCAATATAGGCAGTCAGGCTGGCTGGAACCATATCGGTATCCGAGCCGTATTTCTCCACAATATCCGCTACATGGTTGCCGACCATCGCCGGGAACCAGCGCGTGGCTGCGATGCCGTCTTCCTTTGGGCCTGTCCAGGCTGGTGCCGCGGCCATAACACGATAATCAGACATATCACGACCCGCGGCGTTACCCGCTGCAATGGCTTGATCTGCCAGCCACTTCACGATTTTTGGTTCGGCGATTTGCAGCACAAGTCCGTCCCCGACTTTGCCCGCCGAAGCCAGCGCTTTTGGTCCGTAAGCCGCCACCCAGACAGGCAGTTCATAACCATAGGCCCACGGAAATTGCACAGGGTTTGGGCATTCTCCATAATGCTTTTCCTCACCCCGGATCAGGCCTTTGACAACATCAACAAACTCCTCGAGTTTTGCGAGCGGGGCAGGTTTTTTGCCCATCACCCGCACCGCGCTATCGCCTCGGCCAAGGCCGATATCAAATCGGCCTTCGGATTGCTTGGCGAGCGAGCCAAACAGACTGGCCGCAACCGACCAGTCGCGGGTGTTGGGGTTAGTCACCAGCGGGCCAAAGCGCATGGTTGTGGTGTGCTCCATCAGCATGGCCATCGCCACAAAGCTTTCGCGCCACAGGATATGGCTGTCATAATACCAGCAATACTCAAAGCCAGCATTTTCGGCTTGGCGCACCAGCGCACGGGCACGTTTTGGCTCCACAACGCCTTTAAATGTAATTCCGAATTCCATGATCTTCTCCCTGTTTTGATTAGTGATCCGGCGCCCAGATTTTGAGCCCCGCATGTGAAAATGGTACCGCCTTAGAGATATTCAGGCGGATAAGAATAGGTGTAATCGCCTCGATACAACGGGCCGCCGAGGCTCCGCCCGCGTTATAAGATTGCACGCCAAGCTGCTCGACCAATGCCATCACCTTTTTGCGCGGCTCCAGCTTGTTGCCGCACACCAGAATATCGCAATTGATCGGGCTTTCGAGGTCGTTCAGCGTGTGCGCCGAAACATTGTGCAGCGCGCCCACCACGGGGATATCCGGACCCAACAAAGCCTGAGCCGCCTCGGTCGCTGAACCTTCAGCCGGCATCTCGACCAGCTTCGGGTCATTTGGCGAAAGCGGCACCACGATGTCCACGAGAATCTTACCGGTGAGGCCCTCTTTCAGGCCTTCAAGCGTGGCATTGTGCGCCGAAAACGGCACCGCAAGGATCACCATCTCCTCCGCGGCCGCCACGGCCCCGGCATTATCAAACCCTTCGATCAGCGCCGTGCCAATCTTGGCGTTCAGCTCTGCCACGATCTCGGTGGCGCGCGCCCCGTCTCTTGATCCAAGAGCGACCCTCACCCCGGCGCGCGCAAAACGGAGCGCGAGTCCTTGGCCTTGCGGGCCTGTGCCGCCAATTATTGCTATTGTTGTCAAAATACATTCTCCCTGCTTGGGCGGAGGATATCCGCCGCTTTATCATTTGAAGCTTCCCATTTCAGGCCCCGAAACCGCACAACGGGTGTTTGCGCCGCCTTGCCAACGACGAGTCCGCTGGCCGTAGCCAGTTCATCGGCAAATGCAGGCTCTGTAACGGCCAACTCTCGGCCATATGCATCAAGCTCTCCGCCTTCGTGCACCGTAGCAGGCACCCCGGCCAACCCAATGGCTACGTTCACCTGCCCCAGCCGCCATGGTCGCCCGAAAGTGTCGGTGATCACCACACCCAAGCGCACACCAAACCGTTTCTCCAGCCCTTCGCGCAAGCGCCGCGCGCTGGAGTCCGGGTCTTTTGGCAGCAGGATAACCGTTTCATCCGCACCTGTGTTACTCTCGTCCACCGCCGCATTGGCCGAAATAAACCCGAGACGATGCTCGCAAATCATCACGCCTTCGTTCTGGTGCGGATGTTTGAACGCCTTCACGACACGCGCGCTTTCGGAGAGGATCACCTCAACCTTGCGCGCGTCCTTGTTCAGTTCTTCAGCATAACGCAACGCTTCGGCTGATGGCTCAACACCTGCCAGCGCCACCACCTGCCCCTCGGCCTTCGAGAAAATCTTATGCGCCGAGGTCAGAATGTCCCCATCCTGCAAACCCATATCCGCCACCGCATCTCCAATGATCTGCACCAGATCATCTCCGGGTTTGATGTTTGGAATGCCGGGAACC
>DFBP01000071.1:2931-3329 GCA_002366685.1 Rhodobacterales bacterium UBA3077
AAAGGAACGATAGTGCAAGATACGCCCGCCTCTTCCGCCTTTGTCTGGTGCTTAATGCAAGAGCCTTTGCCATAGCGAAATTGGATCGCATCCGGTGGAGAAACCACCAATGCATTGGTGCCGCCATCATGGGCGGGCACCACTACAACGCCACTGTGAATTTTCAAAAGCCGATCCAGATCAGCGGCTGAAGGGTCCGCCAAATCTGCAGGAAGTACACAAATCGAAGAAAATCCTTTCTCTTTGGCCCAATCGGCCGCCTGTTTCACAGCCGCATTTAGCCCTGTTTCGGTTTGCTGCAAAACCTGCGCGCCAAAAGCCAAAGCCTCGTCTTCAATCGACACGGATTCCGTAACTACGAGAACCGAAACCTCCGGCTGCGCCTCCCTCAAAAATCC
>DFBP01000111.1 GCA_002366685.1 Rhodobacterales bacterium UBA3077
GGTATTTTTTTTGATGCGTCGCAGCCTTCCAAGCTCGAAAATATTCTGAACTTCGAAGCCTTGGACGACCCGGTTTTATTGGCCCGAGCGCGCGACGGAATAGGTTTTTTACGCCATTACGGGCTATCAAAATACAATCCGGTACCCCGCGGCTATGGCACGCTTCCAAAGCAGGGTTATGTATTGGTTGTCGACCAAACCCGAGGCGATGCTTCCATCACCTGTGGCGGTGCACAGGAATATACTTTTGCTACCATGTTGGCCAAGGCAAGAGTTGACCACCCCGACAAACACATCGTTATCCGCACCCATCCGGCGGTCGGCCCCCGCGCAAAACAGGGGCATTTTGAAGTTGCCGATCTGGACTCGAACACCACGATCGTGAGCGAGCAGTTCAATCCTTGGGACTTGCTTGAAAGCGCGACAGCTGTCTATTGCGTAACGTCGCAGCTCGGATTTGAAGCTATTCTTGCAGGGCATCGGCCCGTGGTTTTTGGTTTACCCTTTTATGCGGGTTGGGGCTTGACGGAAGACCAGCAAACCTGTGATCGCCGGCAAAGGCAACTCACGGCTGAACAACTGTTTGCAGCTGCTATGTTTCGGTACCCAAACTGGGTTGATCTCTCCTCCAACCGCAAGTCAGATTTCGAACAATCTGCGCTCGCTCTCCATGCCCGTGCAAGGCACCACTGGAAGACAAAAACGCCGAGCATTGGCTATGGAATGCGCTATTGGAAAAGGCCACAGGTTTCACGGTTTTTGGATCGACCGTTATTTGCAAACAATGCGGGCAAAGCTGTCAAATTGGCCAATCAGCGAAACGCGCGTGTTGTGGCATGGGCCAGTCTAACCACTCAAACCCTCGAAGAAGCGTGTTTCAGCGAAGGCGTTGACCTTTGGCATATGGAAGACGGTTTTCTGCGCTCCAAAGGCCTGGGTGCCGCGCTCACACCTGCTGAGTCTTTAGTCCTTGACGATCTCGGGATCTATTACGATGCCCACCGCCCGTCCCGCCTCGAAAAACTGATCGAGCAATCGCCTGAATTGCCAGATGTTGCGCTCGCGCGCGCTTCAGATTTGGTGAAGCAAATAATTGAAGCCGATATTACGAAGTATAACCTTGATTTAAAAACAGAAAAACTCGACCTCCCGAGCGGAAAACGCGTGATACTTGTACCCGGGCAAGTCGAGAATGACGCTTCAATTAAGTACGGTGCCGGTGGCGTAAATACCAATCTAGCATTGCTTGAGGCTGCCCGAAGCGCAAATCCGGATGCCTATATAATTTACAAACCCCATCCGGATGTCGAAGCAGGTTTGCGTCCGGGAATTGTTGAAGATGCTGAAACCATTGCGGACCACGTTGCTGCAAATGCGCCGATCACCCCTTTGATGGATGCCGCCCATGAGATTTGGACAATCACGTCTTTAACAGGGTTTGAGGCCCTGCTAAGAGGCAAGAAAGTAACATGCCTCGGCACGCCATTTTACGCTGGATGGGGGTTAACGGAAGATATCGGCCCAGCCTGCCCCCGCCGCCATGCCCGGCCTTCGCTCAAAGCGTTGGTTCATGCGGCACTCATAGAGTATCCGCTATATCTGGACCCGAAAACCGGTCAGCCTTGCGCCCCCGAATTGCTCATCGAGCGGATCGAAAAAGGTGGTTTTACGAAAAGCCGCTATTTGAAAGTGCTTTCAAAGATACAGGGGCGGCTTTCGTCATTTGCTCATCTCTGGCGGTAATTCTTTTTGGCAGCCGGATGGCTCTTTTCGTAGATATCCATAAGGCGCGTTTGGTCTAGGTTTGTGTAAATTTGCGTGCTGGAGAGCGAGGCGTGTCCGAGCAATTCCTGAATCGTTCGAAGATCTCCACCAGCTTCCAGCAAGTGCGTGGCAAATGAATGCCGCAACGCATGCGGTGTGGCTGAAGCCGGCAAACCAAGCTGACCTCGTAGAGATTCCATCAACTTTTGCACCGCGCGTGCCCCCAGCCTCTTCCCACGCACACCAATGAACATTGGCCCGTCCGGTGAGAGATCGTAAGGGCAGGCCTTGAGATAGGTTTCGACGGCCTCTCGCGCTACGGGCAACACCGGCAGCATCCGTTCTTTCCCCCCTTTGCCGACAATCCTCAGAACTTCCGGCAACGGGGCTTGGTCTCGATCCAATGACAGAGCTTCGGAAATGCGCATACCGCAGCCATACAATAGCAATATAACCGCTGTATCCCTAGCGCCGACCCACGCTTCTTTATGCTGGATATCGACCATAGAGATCATTTCCCGCGCGTCACCTTCTGCCACAGGTCGCGGCAGGCGCGGTTTGATCTTTGGCCCGCGCATCGAATCCACCGCCGCGTTATCGACCCCTTCATTCTCGCTTAACCAGCTAAAAAAACCTTTGACCGCCGAGAGTGAACGGGCAAGGCTACGGGCTGAAATTCCACGCCCGCGCTCATGGGCCATCCATGCGCGCATGTCGGTAACCGTCAGCGCGCCAAGTGCCGCTAGCCCCGCGTCTCC
>DFBP01000189.1:0-686 GCA_002366685.1 Rhodobacterales bacterium UBA3077
CAGATCCTGATTGATGAAAGCCTGCTCGGCTGGAAAGAATTCGAGATGGAGGTGGTGCGCGACAAAGCCGACAACGCCATCATTATTTGCTCGATTGAAAACGTGGACCCGATGGGCGTGCATACCGGTGACAGCATCACCGTAGCCCCCGCGCTAACGCTTTCGGATAAAGAATACCAGATGATGCGGACGCATTCGATCAACGTGTTGCGCGAGATCGGCGTGGAGACCGGCGGCTCCAATGTGCAGTGGGCGGTGAACCCCGCTGACGGTCGCATGGTGGTGATTGAGATGAACCCGCGGGTTTCGCGGAGCTCGGCGCTGGCTTCCAAGGCCACCGGTTTTCCGATTGCCAAAATCGCCGCCAAGCTGGCCGTAGGCTATACGCTGGATGAGCTGGACAATGACATCACCAAGGTGACGCCAGCCAGTTTTGAACCGACCATTGACTATGTCGTCACCAAAATACCGCGCTTCACTTTCGAGAAGTTCCCGGGCTCCGAGGCCAGCCTGACCACCGCGATGAAATCGGTTGGTGAAGCCATGGCCATCGGCCGGACCATTCACGAAAGCCTGCAAAAGGCGCTTTGCAGCCTTGAAACCGGCTTGAACGGTTTTGACGAAGTTGAAATTCCCGACATGCCGGGCGCAGATGACGAAATCTTTGAAGAAGGCTCCAAGGTCGG
>DFBP01000189.1:740-1147 GCA_002366685.1 Rhodobacterales bacterium UBA3077
GACCGGATGCGGATTATCGCCCATGCGATGCGCTATGGTTTCTCCGACGAGGAGCTCTTTGAAATCACCAAGTTTGACCCTTGGTTCCTTGCCCGCATTCGCGAGATCATCGCGGAAGAGGTTAAGCTTGGCCTGCACGGCCTGCCGGATACAGAGCCGCAAATGCGGGCGCTCAAAATGATGGGCTTCTCGGATGCACGGTTGGCAGCGCTAACCGATATGCCGGAAGCCAAGGTGCGCGCCCAGCGGCACGCGCTGGACGTAGTTGCCAGCTTCAAGCGGATCGATACCTGCGCCGCCGAGTTTGAGGCGCAAACGCCCTATATGTATTCCACCTATGAGGCGAGCGTGATGGGCGAGGTCGAGTGTGAATCCCGCCCGACCGAGCGTAAAAAGGTGGTTATTCT
>DFBP01000189.1:1313-4312 GCA_002366685.1 Rhodobacterales bacterium UBA3077
ATCTTGCGGGTCGAACAAGAAAACGGCACTTTGCACGGAGTGATTGTTCAATTCGGCGGGCAGACCCCGCTGAAACTGGCGAACGATCTTGAAGCTGCTGGCATACCCATTCTTGGCACCACGCCAGATGCGATTGATTTGGCCGAAGACCGCGAACGCTTCCAGAAATTGCTCAACGATCTGGAGTTAAAGCAGCCGTATAACGGTATCGCCTCCAGCCCGGAGCAAGCCTTTGAAATTGCACAAGATGTCGGTTATCCGCTGGTGATCCGGCCCTCTTATGTGCTGGGTGGGCGTGGCATGGAGATTGTGCGCGATGACGCGCACCTCAAGCGCTATATCAACGAGGCCGTGAAGGTTTCGGGGGATAATCCGGTGCTGCTTGATAGCTATCTGACCGGTGCGATCGAGGTCGATGTTGACGCGCTTTGCGACGGCGAGGCCGTGCACGTGGCCGGTATCATGGAGCATATCGAGGAAGCTGGCGTGCACTCGGGCGATAGTGCCTGCTCACTACCGCCTTATTCGCTCAGCCGTGAGCTGATCGACGAGATGAAGCGCCAGACCGAAGCTATGGCCATTGGCCTCAATGTTGTTGGTCTGATGAACGTGCAATTCGCTATCAAAAACGGCGAAATCTTTGTGCTGGAAGTAAATCCGCGCGCCAGCCGGACGGTGCCATTTGTGGCCAAAGCGGTGAACTCACCCATTGCCTCCATTGCGGCGCAGGTGATGGCCGGGGCCAAGCTCTCGGAATTTGACCTGAAATCGCCGGACACGAAAAACTATGCGGTTAAAGAAGTGGTGCTGCCCTTCGCCCGTTTTCCCGGTGTTGATACCTTGCTCGGGCCGGAAATGCGCTCCACCGGTGAGGTTATGGGCCTTGATACCACCTTCTCCAAGGCGTTTTTGAAGGCCCAAATGGGCGCGGGGACGGAACTCCCCTCTACCGGTTCGGTGTTTGTGTCAATCAAGGAAGCGGATAAAGGCCCGCTGGTGCTGGAAGCAATCAAGATCATGTCTGACCTTGGGTTTTCTGTTAAGGCAACGCGGGGCACCGCAGCCTATCTGGCCGAAAACGGACATAAGGCTGACACGGTTAACAAGGTTTATGAAGGCCGCCCTGATATCACCGACTTGATGAAAGACGGTGGCATTGATCTGGTTTTCAACACGACCGAAGGCGCACAATCTATCGAGGATAGCCGTGAAATCCGCCGGATCGCACTCTATGACCGGATCCCGTATTACACCACCGCAGCCGGTGCGCGGGCAGCTGCACGGGCTATTCAGGAGCGGGCAGTGGGTGAGATTGAAGTGTTTGCTTTGCAAGAGCTGATGTAGGCGGGGTGATCCCTACACACATTCGTCTGTACCGATAAAACCGCCGGACTGCCGTGCCCAGAAGCTGGCATAAAGCCCTTTGTGGGCCAGTAATTCGCTATGCGTCCCCTGCTCGGCCACACGGCCCGCTTCCAAAACAACGATTCTGTCCATGCTGGCGATGGTGCTGAGCCTGTGTGCGATTGCGATCACGGTTTTGCTTTCCATCAAGGAGCTGAGGGTCTCCTGAATAGCGGCTTCGACTTCGCTGTCGAGCGCCGAGGTGGCCTCATCCAGCACCAAAATCGGTGCATTCTTCAAGATCACACGCGCAATGGCCACCCGCTGCCGCTGCCCGCCCGAAAGCTTTACACCACGCTCGCCGAGCCGCGCATCAAAGCCTTTGCGGCCTTTGTTATCTTCAAGATCGGCAATAAACTCTGTTGCCTGTGCTTGCTCGCAGGCCGCCATTAGCTCAGCCTCGCTTGCATTGGGGCGGCCGTAAAGGATGTTTTCCCGTGCTGAACGGTTAAACATTTGGGTATCTTGCGTAACCATGCCGATCTGCTGTCGCAGCCCGTCTTGGGTGAGGGCACGAATATCTTGGCCATCTAGGCTGATCGACCCGTTCTCCACCTCACGCATCCGTAGCAGCAATGACACAACGGTTGATTTACCCGCGCCTGAATGGCCGATCAGACCCACCTTTTCACCTGCCTTGATGTGCAGATCAAATTCGCTCAACCCGCCACCATCTTCGCGCCCATAACTGAAGTTTACCTTGTCAAACCTGATATCGCCCGAGGTTTTTACCGGTTCACGGGCGTCGGGATTATCGATCAGCGTATAGGGCTTGGCCAAGGTGGCGATGCCATCTTCGGCGGTGCCGATATCTGCGTAAAGCCCCATGAGCATAAAGGAAAACCAGCCGGTCATGGCCCCAAGGCGGGAGGCCAGAATGCCAGCTGTTACAATCGCGCCGGTTTGGGCATCTCCCGATAGCCAAAGCGCCACCGAAGAGCCAACAAGCGCCACCGGCAGCAGCCCTGCGAGCAGAGCAATAACAATGCGGAACTTAAACACCTGTCGGCCAAACTTTAGTGCCGCTTCGCGAAAACGCATCAGGGTTTTATGGGCTTCGCCGGTTTCACGATCCGTATGGGCAAACAGTTTGACTGTGGCGATATTGGCGATGCTATCGACAAAATTGCCGGAGATGGCCGAGCGCGCCTCGGCACGTTCTTTTCCCAATGCCCGAATTTTCGGCAAACCCCAGCGCAGCGCCAACACGTAAAGCGCAAGCCAGCCAAACATAACAACCGATAACCGCCAATCGGACGAGGCCATAACCGCCGCGCCCCCCAGCACCATCGCTCCGGCAAAGCTAACAGCATTCAGCAGTTCCATCAGCAATTCGCCAAGCGCGGCTGTGGTTTGCATTTGCTTTTGGTTGATCCTACCGGCGAAGTCGTCCTCGAAAAAGCTCAGGCTCTGTCCGAGCGTGTATTTATGCACCCGAAACAGGCCGAGCACAGAAAGCCCCGGCCCGAACGAGAGAGAGTCCAACCCCGCCTGAAACAAGATCAATAGCGGGCGCAGCACCAGTATAAAGGCAATAATGCCAAGCAAGGGCCAGACAAACCCGTCCATAAAAACCTCACGCCCATGGGTGTTGA
>DFBP01000107.1:0-2904 GCA_002366685.1 Rhodobacterales bacterium UBA3077
AGTTCCTCGACCTTTGTGTCAATGGAGGCGGTGAAGGAAAGCGACACGCGTGTGTTGCCAGAAACAGGAGAATGACATGACACCACAAGCTGGAATTTTGCCGGGCATACCCGACCATGGGCGATTTATTGAATTTCGGATTCGGACCGGAGCAAATGTGGCAAAGGCGCTGCGCGGCTTGAAAGCAGATGCGCACATGGTTGTGGGGCTTGGCGCTGCGTTGGTTGCCAGACTTGGGGATGTGCCGGGATTGCACGGTTTCCGCGCGGTGAGCGCGGGCGTGGAAGTTCCCTCTACCCAAGCTGACCTTTGGCTCTGGCTGCGAGGTTCGGATCGTGGAGAGATCGCCAAACGCGCGCGACAGGTTGTGCGCGACCTGCGCGGCAGTTTTGACGTGGTTCGCAGTGTGGATGGCTTTAAATACGGGGTTGATTTGGAAATCGGGCTGGATTTGAGCGGTTATGAAGACGGCACCGAAAACCCTGTGGACGAGGCCGCGCTGGCGGCTGCCTTTGCTTCGGATGGCAGTAGCTTTGTGGCTATCCAGCAGTGGGTTCATGACCTTGATGCTTTTGACGCCAAACCTGTGCTCGAACGTAACCATATTTTCGGGCGGCGAATCTCGGACAATGAAGAGATCGAGGATGCCCCTGAATTTGCACATGTAAAACGCACGGCTCAAGAAAGTTTTTCGCCCGAGGCGTTTGTGTTGCGTCGTTCTATGCCATGGGCCGAGGCAGGCGGTGAAGGCCTGGTTTTTATTGCTTTCGGACACTCTCTGGATGCCTTTGAAGCCTTGCTTGGGCGCATGACCGGGCAGGAAGATGGGATTGTAGACGGGCTTTTCCAATTCTCCCATCCGGTGAGCGGCGCACATTACTGGTGCCCGCCGATGAAAGACGGGCGTTTGGACCTTTCAAAAATCGGGATTTGAATATTTTTTTGGGCTGTGCATCTACTTGGGGCGTTCGTCTGGAACTCCAGCGTTGCAACGCCACCAAACCCTGTTTAGAACCTTATCCGAAAGGCCGGGACGGCAATTGCGCAGCGGTTTTTCCTTGAAGCGTGAAATTTCACCCGAATCCCTTGACCTCGGCCAAGATGCGCCGTAAATAGCGGTTCTCGAATTCCGGTGCGCTTGCACCCTGTATAACCCTTAATCAAGGAGACACCGATGTCTCGTCGTTGCGAACTTACTGGTAAAGCCGTGCTGACTGGCAACAATGTCAGCCACGCCAAAAACCGCACCCGTCGTCGCTTTTTGCCGAACTTGAATGATGTAACCCTCGCGTCTGATACGCTGGGCCGCGCCTTCAAATTCCGCATTTCGGCAGCCGCATTGCGCACCGTTGACCACCGTGGTGGTTTGGACGCATTTATGGCCAAAGCCAAAGACACCGAGCTTTCCGCCGCCGCGCTGAAAGTCAAAAAAGATATCGCGAAAGCGCAAGCCGCCGTTTAAGCGGTTTTCAGCTTGAAGATTGAGCCCCGTAGATTTTTCTGCGGGGCTGTTTCGTTTTGTCGCTTTAAAGTTTTCGTGGCGGGGGTTAGATAGGCTCTATGCGCAACTGGCACCGCCATATCACCCTCGCCTTCGGGTTTGTGTTTATGCTTTCGGGCATGGCGAATGCTTATGCTCGCGCCTATATGACCGGCGCACACTCAATCGAAATTTGCTCTGAACGCGGCAATGCCGAGGTTACACTCGGGATAAATGGCGAGGCCTTGCCCGAGCTGCACAATTGTGAAGCCTGTTGCATTGCTGTGGGGATTTTGAGCGAAGCCCCTTTCTATATTGCTCGTGAAAACACAGCCGATCTGGCTGATCTCACCGGGTTTGAGCAGGCGCTTAACCCTGCCCTTCCTTCTCTCTCCATGTGGCCAAGGGGGCCGCCGGTTTCAGGCTGAAATAACCCTGAAAATACCAAAATGGAGAAATAAAATGACTTTGAAATCTATCCTTCTGGGCGCAACGCTCAGCCTTGCAGCCTTGCCTGCTTTCGCCGAAATTATTGTGGATGGTGCTTATGCACGCGCCTCTTCACCGGCTGCCAAAGTTGGCGCCTCCTTTATGGTGATCAGCAATACCGGTGACGAAGATGACCGCCTGATCTCGGCAGCCACAGATGCCGCTGACCGTGTTGAACTGCACACCCATGTCATGACCGACGGCGTGGCTAAAATGATGGAAGTGGAAGAAGGCTTTCCGGTTGAGGCCGGTGGTGAAGTGCTGCTGCAACGCGGTGGTTTTCACGTAATGATGATGGGACTGACCGCCCCGTTTGTGCAGGGTGAGATGATTACCCTTACCCTTACTTTCGAGAAGGCGGGTGACATGACCATCATGGTGCCGATTGATAACGAACGCATGGACGGCATGGCTATGGAAGGCATGGATCATTCCAATATGGAAGGCATGGCAACCGATGGTGCCACCATGGAAGGCATGTCCAACAATTAAATTGAGACCTGTGGGCGGCATGGTATAATGCCGCCCATGACCCGATCTATCCTGTTTGTTTGCCTTGGCAATATTTGCCGCTCCCCCACCGCTGAAGCCGTGTTTCGCAACCTTGCCGAAGGGCGCGGGTTGGAGATTGATAGCGCCGGCACCTCGGGATGGCATAATGGCCACCCCAGCGACGCTCGCGCAAGCGCCGAAGCCGCCAAGCGCGGCATTGATATGTCCCCGATCCGGTCCCGCAAAGTTGTGTCAGGGGATTTTGACCGCTTTGACCTGATTATCGGCATGGACGCGCAAAACATGCTCGATTTGTAGACCGTTCAGCCAGCGGGCAGCGCTGCCAAATTGGCAAAGCTTCTGGACTATGCACCCTTGCTTGATATTTCAGATGTGCCTGACCCCTACTATGAGGACAATTTCCCCGAAGTGCTGGATATGAT
>DFBP01000107.1:2987-3208 GCA_002366685.1 Rhodobacterales bacterium UBA3077
AAATGGGCGGTGGTTTCAACGGGTCGGCGCAACACTTTAGTCTTATTGAAAAGATGGAGTGTAGATCATGGCCTATAGCGGCAGACAATTTTTCACAGCTAAACAATAATCAGAGATATGGGACCGATGGTGACGGCGTTCTCACGGGTTTTATTGGCCGCTTCCCAATGATCATTTTCCTACATGCTGCAATGGTTTCTTTATATACTGAGACCATTCCT
>DFBP01000030.1:0-1577 GCA_002366685.1 Rhodobacterales bacterium UBA3077
ATATTGCAGGAAACCAGCGTATAGGTATTTGTGTTCAACAAGCTGGACAGCCCACTAACCGTTTGTTGCATAATGGCAATTTCGCTCAGCAAATGCGCGCAATATGCTTCGCCCTCTGCATCCTGCGCTATCGCTGGCTGAGTAAAGGCTGTTGCCGCTGCTATTGCCAAAAATAGCTTTTTCATCGCTACATTCCTATCCAAAAGTTACTCTATACCCAATAGATAGGACCGGGTGGCTAGACATTTTAGCGATCAGATCGGTTCTGGTCTCGAGTGGCCATTTTTCGGGTCAAAACAGGCCAATACTTGCCTATCTTAGCTCTTCCATAAATGGGAAGTCTTCAAATTGTGCTCGAAATCGTCTTGATGAGATAATACCAGCGCACCTTCCTCATCTTCAAATGCCCGAAGGTGAATGAAATTATTTGTTAGCGTAAGCGATAAATGGCGTGCGGATCCGGCGATCGTACTCAAGGTTGATTCAAGTCAATGGATTGGCCGTGAAAATCTATAGTCCTGAAGTATAGAATTTGTAGAGGGCCATAATGTTTCGGACACTTTTCACTGCCGCCTTTATCACGATTGCCACCCATTGGATCGGTTTGGCACATGCGCAACCTATTGAATCGGGTCAGCTAGGGGGGGCCTGTGAGGCCGGTAGCCAATTTTGTGCGCAAAGCGTTTGCGATCAGAATCTTGGGATTTGTGTTGCCTGCGGAATGCCGGGAGAGGCAGCTTGTGAGGATGAGGAGGGCCGGTTTAGCTGCCATCTACCGAGTTCGGGATATGCGCCTGTGCCCGCAGGCAACGGGCAGAATATGATTTGCGGCAATTCGAAAAGTGAAGATTGTGGGCAGGTCGGGGCGCTGGCTTGTGTGCGTGAAGGCCAGCCATATTGCAATTATGGCGCTTTGCTGGGGGCGTATTGCGTGGCTTGTGGCGATTTTGGGCAGGCTTGCTGTGCCGACACGGTTTATGATTGTGATTACGGGAGCTGCCAAGGAGGCACTTGCCTACCGGATGCAAATGCCGGAGTCAGCCAGATTACGACCGCGATCATTGATTGTCGCTTTAAAGATGCGCAAAATATGATTGCCGCTTTGCCCGTGGGAAACAGGGCCACATTTCAAACTTCGCTTGANNTGGTAATGCGGCTCTGGCATATCGGGATTCGATAGCGCGCTTGAAGCGGGCCAAAGAATTGACGCAATGTGTCTCCAGCCTATTGGTTCTTGACGAGAGCCTCGAAATGACGGAGCGGAATCTCGATCAGAGCCAAACCGAGGTGGCACTGGGGACGGCCGCGCGGGCACTGGATTTATGCCTTTTTGATCTGGCCGATGAGTCCCTCGCTGGAATTCCTTCGCCCAACCCCCAACGCGATGCGCTTATGCAACGGGTTGACGAGATGCGAGCCATTGAGGCGAGGGTATTAGCCATGTATCAGGCAGCGCAGGCCCTAAATGCTACGGGAAAAACGCAGTTGGGGAATAGTCAGTTTGCGCCGGCACTGACCTCTTTTAATAGTGCCCATGCGGCATTTTCACAGGTGCGCCAGCTCACCAACTGCGAAGC
>DFBP01000030.1:1669-23285 GCA_002366685.1 Rhodobacterales bacterium UBA3077
TATGCTTGGATGCGTCAGTTCCTGCCACGCATGCTGTTGCGAGATATCAGAGGTTTTTCGGGGGTGGAACGTCAGCGTCGTTCATGAAAGGCCAGACAATTTGCGGCTTTGATGGCAGCTTCAGCATTTTGAGTAACGATGCGCTTGTATCTTATAGTTGTGATCGCGAAGGTGATCAGTATCTCAACTGCCGGGAAACCAAGCGGAGCCCGATTACCTCATGGAATGTGGGTCCTGACGGTGTAACCTATCACTATAACCATGATGGTAACGAGTATTGGATTGTTGTCAGCGTCCTCGAATGAGCCGCGGTTTGGCCGGTTGGATGGGTCAGAGCTTCCCGATCGAGAGGTTCGGGTCCACTTCCATTAACTTTGGCGCGTCGATATTTATGTAGTCCCATGTCGCCATCGCGATCATGGCGCCGTTATCGGTGGACCATTGCGGGGGGGGCAGGGCGAGGGCTGTGCCTGTTTCATCACAGAGCGCTTCCATGCGGGCGCGAAGTTGTGGGCTGGCCGAAACACCGCCGACAACGATCAGGCTGGCGGGGTGAAACTGCTCTATCGCAGCTTTGCATTTAGCGGTTAACACATCCATGCAGGATGCCACAAACGAAGCCGCGACATCGGCAATGATCGGCTCGGGGTTTTGCTCCATATACCGGCGTACAGAAGACTTCAGACCTGAAAACGAAAACTCGAAACCTTTGCCAAGCATCGGGCGCGGGAATTTGATATTGGCCTCACCGGATTTGGCGATACGGTCGATAACAGGTCCTCCCGGAAAACCAAGGCCCAACATTCTGGCAACTTTGTCATAGGCTTCGCCAACCGAGTCATCCCGTGTGGTGCCGACAAGCTCCATGCTTCTGGCATCCTTCATATAAGCGATCAACGTATGGCCGCCGGATGCCAGCAATACGATAGCGGGGTAGGTAACGGTTGCCCCTTGAAGGGCTGCGCTGCGCAGATGCCCGCGCAAATGATTAACCCCAAAAACCGGCAAGCCCCAACCGGCGCCAAGCCCTGCAGCGGTGTGGATGCCAACCAGCAATGAGCCGATTAAACCCGGCCCGCGCGTAACGCCAATGGCTGTTAATTCATCAGCCGTGACATTGGCCTCGGACATGACAGCGCGCAGGGTTGGAACAATGGCTTCAACATGGGCGCGGCTGGCAAACTCGGGGTAAATGCCGCCATAGCCGACATGAACTTCAACCTGAGACGCGGTTTTACAGCTGAGCACGTGGCCGCGCTCGTCCACCACAGCAATTGAGGTGTCATCACATGAAGTTTCGATGCCAAGTATAAGATTTTGTTTCATATTGACAGAATTTCAGAAAGGTCACCAGATGAAAGTGCGCCGCGACGCTGGACCGAAAAAGGATTGGTTTGGCAGTTGATTATTGTCGAAGACGCGCCGGAGCAGGGGCCGCCATCAACCGTAACATCGGGTGCGCCGGATAGCTGGCGCAAAACCGAGGCTACGTCTTCAGCGGGGTCCATCCCGCTTTTATTGGCGCTTGTGGCATGTAAGGGCCCCGTGAGGGCGAGCAGAGACAGCAGAAATGTGTTATCCGGTATCCGAATGGCAATCTCTTCGCGGTGTTCCAGCCAATCCGGTGCGGATTCCGGTTCGATTTCAAGGATAAGCGTCAGAGGGCCGGGAATCCATTTCGAATCGAGGAGCTTTTGAATGCGACCATCTATGCGCGCCCCCAGTTTTTTGATCTGCCCGGCATTGGCAGCCAGAATTGGCAGGTTTTTTTCTGTGGGGCGCGACTTGAGTTCAAATATTTTTTGAACTGCTATCGGGTTCGCCGGGTCGGCTGCCAGTCCGTAAACGGTATCGGTCGGGAGCAGAGCAACGCCACCATGTTTGAGTATCGATGATACCTCAGATATGTTCATAGGTTCGGGTCTCCGTCTCAACCAGTGGCACAGCTTGCCCGCTTATTTGAATTAGATGCTCCGAAAGCAAAGATAACGCCTCTCCCGGCGCTAGGTTGAGGTTGGCCCAGATAACATCTTTTAGTGTCGGGAAGGCCACTATACCTTCGGCAGCGTCCCCAACCACAACAGCGGGACCAGAGTAACTGGCGGGCGTAATTTGAGCATCAAGCGAAAACCCGGTCTCGACGATTTTGCCACCGGAAACGAGCGCCCAATGATATTGTCGCCGCGCGGCCTTTCGTAAAACAAGGCAAGGACGCGCATGGAGTGACTCGGCATATACACCTAAAGAAAGAAATGAACCCAAGGGCGTAAGGGCAATATCTAAAGCGAACCCCAAGCCATTTGCGAAGGCAACGGCTGTGCGTGTGGAACCCAACCGCCCCGGGCCAATATCAACAATAATCCCGTCCAGCTCGCTCATTTGCCTATCTGTGTTAGTCAAGGCTTTCGCGAGTTCGTCCCCGTAGTCCAACCTCTGCATCTGGTCATACTGTGCCTCAAAGAGAACGCGGTTATCCCAGAGTATAAGCGACGGCTGGCCAGACGAGGTTTGCAAGAAAAGCTTCATGCGTTTGCCTCGCTGTAAGCGCCCAAAATGCCTTGAACTCGTGTGATCATTTCCGGCCCACTCGCCGACAAGGTCACAAGCCTTCCGGTTTCAGATTCGGGTAGGGTTGCAATATCAATCCCGATCCAGTTGTCGAATTCGTCTGCCAGGCACTCTCCCCATTCAATCAATGCAATGCTGCGTTCAAGCTCTTCCTCCAGCGCCAGATCTAAAAATTCTGCCGCGTTTTTCAGACGGTACGCATCAATATGGATGATTTGAGCCTGCGGGCTTTGGTAGAAATTCGCCAGCGTGTAGGTTGGACTGCTAATTCTATCGGTCGATCCAAGCCATGTTGCGACATGGCGGACAAGGGTCGTTTTCCCCGCTGCCAGACTTCCGCTCAGCAAAACCACGTCACCTGCACGCATGTGTTTTGCCACAGACCGTGCCAGACGGTCTGTGGCGGCCTCTGTTTCAAGGCGAATTTGGGTGGCATTTTGCAGATTTTGTTTCATCAGGGTAGGTATCTGGGGGTTTGGGATGTCATTTCACACCCTTTGGAATTCGTCAATATCGTGTCGGTACGGGTAAAAGCCAATTATTGCTTGTTTTCAGGCTGTAAATACCACTCAAATGGAGTCAAATAAAGCTTCCCGCCTTAACCGCAAAAAAATGTCTGGATGCGGCATTTTGTTGGGTGAAAAAACATTTTACTTAGATTATAGATGTTTGATCTGTTTGTATTCGGAGACCTCTTGATGGATTATAACGCACATCTGGATAAAGCGCTTGAGGCGCTTCACCGTGAAGACCGCTATCGGGTTTTCATGGATATTGTGCGCCAAAAAGGGTCCTTTCCAAGGGCCAAATGGAATCGGCCAGATGGGGAAGTTCAGGATATATCTGTCTGGTGCGGCAATGATTATTTGGGCATGGGGCAAAACCCCGTTGTGCTAGATGCCATGCACGACGCAATCGAAAAAGCAGGAGCCGGTTCGGGCGGCACACGCAATATCTCCGGCACAACCGCTTACCACAATGCGTTAGAAGCCGAGCTCGCTGATCTTCACCAGAAAGAAGATGCGCTGGTGTTTACATCTGCCTATATCGCCAATGACGCAACGCTCTCTGTTTTGCCAAAATTGTTTCCGGGGTTGATTATTTTTTCCGACGAACTCAACCACGCTTCAATGATTGAAGGGGTTCGGCGCGGAAAATGTGAAAAGAAAATTTGGCGGCACAACGATGTGGCGCATCTGCGCGAACTGCTTGAGGCCGCAGATCCATCCGCGCCAAAGTTGATTGCGTTTGAGTCCGTTTATTCGATGGACGGTGATTTCGGTCGGCTCCGCGAGGTTTGCGACCTGGCGGAGGAATTTGGAGCGCTCACCTATCTGGACGAAGTGCACGCGGTGGGCATGTATGGCCCGCGCGGTGGCGGCGTTTCCGAGGCCGAAGGTTTAACCGAGCGGATTGATATTATCAATGGCACGCTTGGCAAAGCCTTTGGCGTGATGGGCGGGTATATCGCCGCCTCGGCCAAAATGGTTGACGCCGTGCGCTCCTATGCGCCCGGGTTCATTTTTACCACTTCGCTGCCACCGGCCGTTTTGGCGGGTGCGGTTGCGTCAATAAGGTACCTGAAAGAACATCAGGAACTGCGTGACCAACAGCAAGAGGCCGCGAAGGTGCTGAAATTGCGTCTGAAAGCCATGGGTCTGCCTGTTATCGACAGCACGAGCCATATTGTTCCGGTCCATGTTGGAAACCCGGGGAAATGCAAAATGCTTTCTGATTCGTTGCTCAATGATTACGGAATTTATGTGCAGCCTATCAACTTCCCGACGGTGCCGCGCGGCACCGAGCGTCTTCGTTTTACGCCATCTCCGGTGCATGATTCGGGCATGATGGACGAGTTGGTGCATGCGCTTGATAGTTTGTGGAAGCACTGTGAACTTGCGCGGTCTGCGGTTGCTTGCTAGCGCTGGGCGTTTTCTCGCCTAAGCCGCTGGACATGCTGAAAATAAACACTTAGTAACCTTCCCTAAAGTGATACAAACGAAATAAGACTTCGATAAGGGGTGATTCGTTTTTTTAGTTGGCGTTTAGCGAACACAAGGGCAGTACAGTGACAATCACTGAAACAGAAACCGCAAAATTGCAGGGTTTTGACTCTTTCGAGTTACGCCTCGGTGACGAGTTGCGCGGTGAACGGGCGACGCTAGGTAAATCCTTGCTTGATGTTCAGCGCGACTTGCGGATTAAAGCCTCCTATATCGCCGCTATTGAAAACTGCGACCTTTCCGTCTTTGAAAACACTGGATTTTTGGCTGGTTATGTGCGCTCCTATGCGCGCTATCTGGAGCTTGATCCGGAAGCAACCTACGCCCGTTTTTGCCTCGAATCGAACTTTCAGGGTGCACACGCGGATCTCGGGCGCAGGCGCAAAGACGCTGACTCAGCGCGGGTTGCCGCAATAAGTGCATCCTCGGTGAATGAATTCAACCCCGTTTTCGCTGGCGGGTTGGCAGGGCGTTCGCGGAGTGTTGATATTTCGACTTTTGGGCCACTTCTGGTGATGATCGTCCTGATCGTCGGTCTCGTTTTTGGTGGCTGGACCCTGCTCAAAGATATTCAGCGTGTCGACATCGCGCCAATTGAGCAATCACCAGTGGTTTTGGACAATGTCGAGATTGCTGGCTTTGCGGATGGAATGAACAGCACAGCGTTGGACCGCAGCGCAGAGCAAGCCATGGACCTGAACCGTCTTTATTCCAATCGGGCATTGAGCGTCCCGGTGCTCACCCCGAGGGATGGGCCAATAGGGGCCATTGATAGCCAGATGGTTGGGAGTTTTGCGACTCCGGCTCTGCCGCAGCCGGGTGTTAGCGAGGAAGTCATTGTTGCCGCTGTCGGTAACCTCGTGGCGATCGGAGAACCGCAGGTCACGGTCGCGGATGTTCAACCCTTGATCAGCATTTTTGCACAAAGAGAAGCTTGGGTGCGGGTGAGCGCTGAAGATGGCTCGATCCTGTTTGAAAAAATCTTGGCCGCCGGTGAAGAATATACCTTGCCGGAACGTGCTGAAGTCGCTTCCCTGCGGGCGGGAAACGCTGACTGGCTGTATTTGATGATTGACGGACAAGTTTTTGGCCCGGTCAGGGGGAATAACGGCGTTGCCAGCAATGTCTCTCTCGCGGCACTTGATATCGTTGAGCAGTTTAGCCCTCTGGGAACGATGACCGCCGAAATGCAGGTGGTTTCAGAGGAATTGATTCGTGCAGCCGCATTGGTGGTTGGCGAATAATTACGTCTTTTCAGCGCAGGGTGATGACAGCGCGGCAAAGTGGCGCTAAATGTATCACAACTATCTCCTATAGAATGGCCAAGCCTGAATGACCCACAATCCGATTCGACCGTGGCGCGACATTGAACGCCGCAAAAGCCGCCAGATTATGGTGGGTAATGTGCCCGTGGGTGGGGATGCACCTATTACCGTGCAGACAATGACCAACACCATAACCTCGGATATTGCCGCGACTGTTGCACAGGTTCAGGCCTGTGCCGACGCCGGGGCTGATATTGTGAGGATTTCCTGCCCGGACGAAGCCGCGACAAAAACCTTTGACCAGATCGTGAAAGAAAGCCCGGTCCCTCTGGTTGCCGATATTCACTTTCACTACAAGCGCGGGATCGAGGCTGCAAAAGCTGGCGCAGCCTGTTTGCGGATAAACCCCGGCAATATTGGCAGCGCTGACCGTGTGCGGGAAGTGATTGCTGCTGCACGGGATAACGGGTGCTCTATTCGCATCGGCGTTAATGCTGGCAGTCTGGAAAAGCACTTGCTCGAAAAATATGGTGAGCCATGCCCGCAGGCGATGATCGAAAGCGGTCTTGAGCACATCCGAATTCTTGAAGACAACAATTTTGACAATTTCAAAATTAGCGTAAAAGCGTCCGATGTGTTTATGTCTGCTGCGGCCTATCAGGGGCTGGCAGAAGCCACCGACGCACCAATACACCTGGGAGTCACCGAAGCGGGGGGGCTGGTATCTGGTACGGTAAAGTCTGCCATTGGTCTCGGTTCGCTGCTCTGGGCCGGTATTGGTGACACGCTGCGTGTGTCCCTATCGGCGGATCCGGTTCACGAAGTCAAAGCAGGGTTCGAGATTCTGAAATCCTTGGGCTTGCGGCACCGTGGCGTGAATATAATTTCCTGCCCCTCCTGTGCGCGCCAAGGGTTTGATGTTATTAAAACCGTTGAGACTTTGGAAAAAAGGTTGGAGCATGTGCGTACACCCATTAGCCTGAGCATAATAGGGTGCGTGGTGAATGGACCGGGTGAAGCCTTGATGACCGATGTCGGTTTTACAGGAGGCGGTGCCGGGTCCGGTATGGTTTATGTTGCGGGAAAGCAAGACCACAAGCTGGACAATGAGGCCATGATTGACCATATTGTCGAACTTGTTGAGACGCGCGCCACACTGATCGAGGAAGGCAAGTAGATGCAAAGAATGGCACTCTATCTGGTGCTGGCGATTATCGCCATCATCGGGGCTCTGTATGTCCGCGTGGCGACCGTGAGCCATGACCCCGTGGAATGGCACGTGGATCCATATTCCGTTTCTCGCCCGGTTTCGCCCAATACCTATTATGTGGCCACCCAGAGTATGGTCAACGATACAGTTGATTTGGAAGCGCCTATTTATGCGGTTTCGGCGGAAGTAATGGCAAAAGCATTTGACGATTTTGTGGTTACTCAACCCAATGTGCTGCGCTTGGCCGGCAGCGCCAGCGAAGGGTGGATCACCTATGTGCAGCGCACGCCCAAACTGCGGATGCCTGATTATATTTCGGTAAAGTTTATTGATTTTGAAGATGGTGGATCAACGCTGGCAATTTATTCGCGTTCCCGATTTGGATATGGCGATATGGGGGTGAACAAAGCCCGTATTGACCTTTGGCTGCAATCGGTCGCCTCTTTTGAAGAATAAAATATGATACCCGAAGAGAAACTGGAACAGATATGCCAGCGGTTTGCTTTTGTTGAAGCCAAGCTCAACGAGGGTGCCGCTGTGGATGAACTGGCCTCGCTTTCCAAAGAATATTCAGATCTGAAATCGGTTGTTGATCAAATCGAAGCTTATCGACAAATGTTGGCCGATAAATCAGAAGCTGAAGACATGCTTCAAGATCCGGAAATGAAAGAGCTAGGCGAAGAGGAGCTTTTGGGGCTTCGAGAAGCACTGCCAAATGCCGAGCACAATGTTTTGCTCTCGCTATTGCCCAAAGATAAAGCGGATGAAAAGCCCGCTATAATGGAGTTGCGCGCCGGCACCGGTGGTGATGAAGCCGCTTTGTTTGTTGCGGATTTGCTGCGCATGTATCAGAGGTTTGCCGAGGCGAACGGCTGGAAGCTCGATATTATTGAGGAATCCGCAACCGAAATTGGCGGTTACAAAGAGATTGTTGCGAATATAACCGGAAAAGATGTGTATGCCCGCCTGAAATTTGAGAGTGGCGTTCATCGTGTGCAACGTGTGCCTGCGACTGAAAGCGGCGGGCGTGTCCACACATCGGCTGCCACCGTTGCCGTGCTGCCGGAAGCGGAAGAGGTTGATATTGATATCCCGACGACTGACATCCGTATTGATACCATGCGAAGTTCTGGCGCGGGTGGTCAGCACGTAAATACAACAGACTCAGCGGTTCGGATCACCCACCTGCCAACCGGAATTGTCGTAACCAGCTCGGAAAAATCGCAGCACCGCAATCGTGCAAAAGCTATGCAGGTTTTGCGCTCGCGGCTCTACGACATGGAGCGGCAGAAGCTAGACGAAGAACGCTCAAATGCCCGAAAAGGGCAGGTGGGGTCCGGGGACCGTTCCGAGCGGATAAGAACCTATAATTTTCCGCAGGGTAGGGTGACCGACCACAGGATTAATTTGACTCTTTATAAGCTAGATCAGGTTCTGCAAGGTGACCTCAACGAGATTATCGACGGGCTTACCGCTGCTGATCAGGCTGACAGGCTTGCCGAGCTCTCCCTATGAGTGAGACCATCTTGTCGACACTGCAACGCGCGGCAATGATGCTCAAAGCCGCCGGGATTGAAGGGGCTGAGCGCGATGCGCGAATTCTGCTCTGCCATGTGCTGGAAATTGACCAAGGGCAACTTCAGGCCAGATTGAAGGATCGCCTGCCTCCCTCGGCTCTATTCGGAATGGATAGAGTGGTGGCCGTCCGCAGTCTTCACCAGCCAGTTTCGCATATTGTTGGCAAGCGCGGGTTTTGGAACCACGAATTTCTTGTGAATTCCGATGTGCTGGACCCTCGGCCGGATACAGAAACATTGGTTGCCGCTGCGCTCGAAAAACCTTTCAAGAATGTGCTTGATTTGGGAACCGGCAGCGGTGCGATTGTGCTCAGTCTTCTGGATGAATCTCCGGAATCTAAAGCGATCGCAACCGATATTAGCTCAAGAGCTCTTGATGTTGCGCGTCGAAATGCAGGGCGATTGAAGCTAGCGGACCGTGTCCAATTTATCGAAGCTGACTGGTTTGAAGGGCTCAATGGCACCTTTGATCTGATCGTTTCAAACCCGCCCTATATAGGCGAAGCAGAGATGCCCGACCTTGCGCCCGAGGTGCGGGACTGGGAACCTCATCTGGCGCTTTCGCCGGGCGGTGACGGGCTTGCGGCCTATAGGATGTTGGCTAAAAGTCTGGGCGAGTTCCTTGCCCCCAAAGGCCGCGCCCTTTTTGAAATTGGGTATCGGCAGGCAAAAGAAGTTAGTGAAATTTTTACCAATGAAGGCTTTACTGACCCAAAAGTGCTTTCTGATCTTTCCGGCAATGACCGAGTGATCGTTTTGGAAGGCAAATAAGGCGTCTATCCGTGCAAAAAGACTTGTTATTTATATGAATTACAGGATAGTATGTTTCACCTGCACGGATTGAACCTCGGGCTCTCCAAGTAAACGCAGATATGTTAATCGAAAATCGGGCGGCTAAAAACCAATTCTTTTCCAAGCCATAAGGCTTGATGGCTCCGATAAGGATAGAAACCAAACAATGAGAACTTCCAATAAATCGCGTTCGCGTAACAAAGGCGGCAATCGTCGCCCGAACAACAATACCAATATTGTGAATCGCGTTTTTGATTCTGCCGGTCCGGAGGGAAAAGTGCGCGGCACCCCTCAACAGATTGTAGAAAAATATAGCCAACTGGCACGCGATGCCCAGCTTTCCGGAGATCGGGTTGCCGCTGAAAGCTTCATGCAGCATTCGGAACACTATTCCAGAATGTTGGCCGTGGCACAACGTGAGCAAGCCGAAAAACAGGCCGAACAGGCTGCGCGGCAAGCAGAACAAGCCGAGCGCAATGCGGAGCAGCAGCGCCAACGAAACGAGCAACGCGCAGCGCAACAGCAGCAAGAACAGGAATCAGCGCAACAGCGTGAGCCGGATTCGACCGAAGGACAGCAGCCTGAAATCGCACCGGCGAACCTTGTCGAAACGCCTGAAAACAACCCGCCCAAGCGGAAATCGCGCCCACGGACGCGTAAACCAGCCGCGCCGGTTGATGAAGCCCCTGCGGAAATAGTGGAATAGGAATTTGTGAGCTAGGTCCGCCTTGCGGCCCGAACAAGTTCCGAAAGCCGACAAAACTCTTCCAGAGAGACTGTCTCGGCTCTCCTCTGCGGATCAATTCCGGCAGATAGAAGCAACTCCTGCACATTGGGCACAAGTCCGCGCAGACTCGCACGCAACATTTTGCGGCGTTGATTAAAAGCACGGGCCACCACTTCAGATAGGATTTTTGGATCTGCATTAAAACGCGGTGCTTGCAACGCTTTTAGATGTACGACCGCCGAGGTAACCTTGGGTGGAGGGCTAAAGGCTTGCGGCGGCAATTCAAAGCAAATGTGCGCATCGCATCTAAATTGCGAAAGCACCGCTAGCCGTCCATAAGCTTTTGACCCGGGCTTTGCGACAATCCTTTGCGCTACCTCACGCTGAAACATCAGGGTCAAGCTGTCCCAAAAAGGAGGCCAGACACCGGGCGTAAGCCAGCGAACCAAAAGCTCTGTACCTACATTGTAGGGCAGGTTGGCAACGACCGCTATTGGTGGCTTCAAATGGGATAGTGGATCCAGCTTCAGGGCATCGCCGTGCAAGACCTCTAGCCTGCCAGATGCGGCTTGCGCTATTTCAGCAAGCGCAGGCAGGCAACGGTCATCCGTTTCGATCGCAACAACTTTCCGCGCTCCCTCTAATAGCAAAGCTCTTGTAAGCCCGCCCGGCCCGGGGCCAATCTCAAGCACGTCATGAGTGGTCAGATCACCCGCCTGGCGCGCGATTTTTGATGTCAGATTGAGATCAAGCAGAAAGTTTTGACCGAGCGATTTCCGCGCGGCCAAATCATGTTGTTGAATCACCTCGCGAAGAGGTGGAAGGTTTGCAAGGCTCATTGCGCTTCGATGATAGAACTTCTGCGCAGTTCCAGCAGATACCCTTCCGAAAGAGCCCCAAGATTTCTGGAAAACAGTTGCTCCCGAAGGCTCGCACGACCTTCGACACTCATTTCCGATACACGGTCACAGAGCACGAGAACCCTTAACTCGTTGGTCCCTTGTAAAACTGTGCTTTCGCGTGGGTCGAGTCGCGCGAGGTTGAGGCCAATATCTGTATCAACCGCGTTAAGCGCAACCGGCCCGAAAACGCCGCTTCCGTTCCCAAACTCAGCTGCACGGCTCGTTAAACCGCGACAGCCATCCAATGACCGCCGAACTCGGTTAGCCTGTGTCACCGCAGCAGACGCGCCGCCGTCAGCGTAAGGGATAACAAGTTCTGCATAGGTAAGATTAACACTAACAGGAATCTCGATTTGGCGGGAAACCGACCGTGCATCCAAGACCATGATGATCACAACCCCGGTTGGGATGTAGATTGGATCAGCCACACCGCCGCGGCTAAGGCCTCTAACCGCGGCACCGATTTGTGGAGGCAGCCTGTTGGGAGACACCCAACCAATGACACCGCCATTTTCGGCAGTTCTCGAACGCGAGTATTCTCGCGCAAGCTTGGCAAAGCTTTCACCGCCACGGAGTTGAGATACAATCTGCGTGGCAAGCGAAACGGTCGCATCTTGCCCGCGCTCCTGATAGGGCAGTACAATCTCGCCTAGTTGAATTGTTGAAGCGCTTGAGATCGCATAGGTGTTGAGTTGGGCATTTAGATCAATTTCCGAAGGCGCCGCCTGATCTCCGAAGCGAAGACGAAGGATAGTGCGCCACATCAGGGAAACCGAGAGAAATTCTTCAAAACTCTCTCTGGCAACACCGGCACCGCGCATTCGGGACATCAGTTGCTGTGTGCTCATATTCCGCTGCTCAGCATAAGATGTTATGGCGCGCGCCAGCGATGCTTCATCCACCGCGATCCCAAAATTTCGGGCAGCCTGAGCTTTTAGGCGATCATCAATGAGTGCATCTATGGCAGTTTGGCGCAGGTTGGGGTTGCTCGCCGATGATAAGGCACGCAGGAGTTTAACCCGCTGGTCAATATCATAATTGGAGATGACAGATTCGTTTACGCGATAGGCGACGGAAAAAGAGCCTTGCGCCAATACCGGCGACATGAATGCAAATATGAGAGCTCCAACGAGCGATATGCGTTTAATCAGCCAAACCATTAACCTGCCCTTATTTTATTACTGCTCTTGTAAACACGTGCCAGACTCTTCGCGGCTTGTTGATCCGCCGCCGAATCCGGCCAACTTAACTGATACATCAAAATTGGTATCGGGGGGAACATTATTCGATGTTGTAAAGCGCCGCGAGAGCGAAACAGCAACCTCTACACACTCGTTTTGGAAGATAACACCGAATTCGCCAAAAATATTCTGGCTTGCCAACAAATCGCGCCGTAATTCCATGCTCGTTTTCCAGTTTTCCGATATGTGATAATTGGCAGATACTACGGTCTCTGAGCGGTCAATAGGGGAGTCCGCGAGCACATCAGCGGCTAGAAATACATAGGCGGCCTCGACATTGAACCGGTCGAAATGGAGCGAAATTTCTGATTCGGCACGGCGAATGCCAACACCGGGCGAAACCAATAGCCGACTGGCAAACCCATAACGTGGCGGTAATTCGAAGCTGACAGCCGCCAAGATATCAGAACTTTTGCCTGATAGGCCGGAACCGTCCGAAAACTGATCCGATTCACTGAACCTGAACACCTGTCCGATATCCACGCCCAAATTCCATCCTGAAGGATCATATCTGCGATAGCTGACACCAACATTTGCGCGAAAACCTGTTTCGATACGGTCTTCTCCCGGAAAACGATTGAGCCCAAACAAGTTTGTTTCGTCGAACTCAACTTGCAAACTGTCTTCATTGGGCACGACATCATTAAAGGATAATTCGGGAGTATAAATCAGCTGCGCGATCGGTGAAAAGACGAGGAGTGCACCGTTTTTGGTGGTTTTTGAAAGCGGAAGGCTCAAATCACCGCCAATAGTTGGTGCCACCCGAAAGAGCACACTATCTTCAAAATTGATATCGTCCCACACTCTGTAGGCATCTGCACGAGCTTCAACGAATGTGGTTGCCCGAATGCCGAGCGGTGCGCTCCAGTCCTTTCGCCAATCCGCACTTGCGCTGGCGCGAAATACATCCCGCCCTGATACGCGAAACAGGCCCACGGTTGAGAGGTTTACCCCGAAACGTCCGCCAGTCAGGGGCTCTTCCCAACTTTTTCTATAGTCAATTTCCGGCAGCGTGAAGGGAACCTCTTCGTCGACTTCGTCATCCCGAAGGCTCTGGAAAAACACGGCACCAGCCTCGAACAACCCTCCGGTTTGATACCTGCGAATGCCTGCTTTACTTACGAGGCGGTCGGCGTCGTTATATCCAAAGCGGCGCATAAACGCGTCATCGCTGCTGACCTCCATATCCATAAAGAGTTCGGATTCATTTGGTAACTTGAAAACAAAATCCGCTTCCACAAACCCGTCACCTGGTTCCCCTATGCCATCCTTTACGGCAAAGGCCCCGTGAATATCTATTGAGCCGTTGCCAAACCGACGACGAAATTCACCTTCGAGCAGGAAAGAACCGGCGGTCGTCACGAAAGGGGTAAATGTTGCATCTGCGCTGTCGCCGAAAGTGACAAAATAGGGGAGTTTGATGCCGTACCCATAGATCTCGGATGAAATGAGAAGAGGTGCAAAAAGGCCGCTGGCGCGCTGGACCGAAGGGTCCGGCATACGGAGTCGCGGCAGAAAACCGATGGGGATTCCGAGTACCTCAAAACGAGCATCTTCGAAATAGAGGCGCTTGGCTTCGGTATCATGGATAATCCGCTCGGAACGGATTTGCCACAAAGGAACCGGGCGGTTGATATCAACAGTGCAAGTAGAGCCAACGGTTCTATAAAGTGTATTAAAACGACTTGATGAGCGGCGAACTTCAGCGGCGGCTACCTGAAAGCGATTTGAAAGCAGGAGGCGAGCCCCCTTGATGATTCCATTGCTGAAATCTGAACTCAGGGTGGCAACCGTAGCCGTAAACACCGCGCCGTCTCCGCCGGTAATCCGCAAGGGCCCATTGGCGATGATCTCACCCGTAAACTGGTTGTAGCTTATACTATCGGCTTCAAGCCGGTTTTGCTCAAATATTACAACAACATGCCCAACTGCGCTCAATGTTCCCGAACTGGAATCGAAGGAAACGTTATCGGCTGTTAGCGTTGAAAAGCCCAGTGTTTGCGCACGAACAGGCGCGGCTAGAAGCAGCGCAAACGCACACAACAAAAGAAACTTTCGGCTAAAAGCGAGCAAAACTGACTCCGGCAAGGTGGGGTATATTAACCGTCTTCAAGGTGTAGCAGCAAGCCCATGGTCAGCAAAATTCCTGCGGTAGGTGGCCCCCATGCAGCAAGCTCGATCGGAATTTCGTAGGCGGCTCCCAGCGACTCGGCGATAGATTTGAGCGCGTAAAGCAAAAAGGCTGAAAAGACAGCAATCACAACCATGATTCCAGTTTGACCGAATCGCGCGTGTCGCATCGAAAATCCGGCACCAATCAACACCATTGCAACCAGGAGCACCGGCCTTGCCATCTCGGATTGTAAAAACAGGCTTTGTCGTCGGGACGAGAATCCAGCATCGTTAAGGCGTTCGATTAGCGCCGGCAGACTCCAGATCGAAACGGCCTCGGGAGCGGCGAACTTTTCAAGAATTTCCTGACTGGTTAGTGTGGTTGGCAGAGGCAATTCGTCAAACTCGCGCGAAGATACCGGTGCCTCGGTTTGCGCATAGTTAAACAGCCATTCTGTTCCATTTCGAAATAACCATTCTCCTTCGGACAGTCTGGCGCTTTCGGATACAATTCGACGCTCAAGCGAGCCATCGTCACTAAATTCAAACAGGTTCATTCTAAAAAGAATAGACCCGTTAAAGCTTGCGCGGTCGGCTTGGATCACAAACTGGCTGTCTTCGGAACCCTGCCTCAACCATATCCCGCTCGTGCCCAGTGACACCAGTGAACGGCCCGCGACATTATAGTCGGCAAGCAAAACATCGGTCCGCCGGATGGTGGCGGCGACAATCGGATTTACCACAGTGGTTAATAAAATGCCTATAATTATGGTCGCAGCGACCGGAATCATAAGGAGCTTTATGGCCGAGCGACCAGATGCGCGCATGACAACAAGCTCGGAACTTCTTGAAAGGCCGACGAACGTTGAGAGTGAGGCCAGCATTAATACCAAAGGAATTATTTCCATCATATATTGCGGGGCTCTAAGCAATACAATGAAGAGCGTTTCTTTGATGGGAACGTTGTAGGGAGACAATCGTTGTGCCTGTTCCACGCCGTCGATGACGAAAACCAACAGCAAAAAGGCAATCGTAATTTTTAGGAGGTTGAGAAGGAATTTCACCAAGATGTAGCGTGCAAGAGTCATTGTGAAACCCCGCGCCGACCGGGAACCCGTCCGGCTCTATGCAAAAGAAATAGAGCAATTATCATGCCCGTTGTTGCAGGTAAGTACATTACGAGAAAAAGGTCGCCATTGGCTTGTACAATTGATTTTGTCACACCGACCCCCGCCTGAACAAATAGACCGATTCCAATGGCCCCCATCACTCTTCCCGTAAACCCGCCGCGCCGAAACCCGCCCGCTAAAATTGCGCCGAGTGCTATAAAGGGAAGCACAAGTGCGCTAAGTGGCATCACAAGCTTGTGATTGGCCTCCGCAAGATAGTCACCACGGTCGAACCGGTCAGATTCGAGCATTTCGGCATCCGGCCAGATAAGCTCGGGTACAAAGTGCTCAAAAGGGGTGCGAACGCGTACCATCGGAGCGGAGATTAAAGCGCTGAAGTCATATGAGAACTGATCAAAGTGTACGGTTGAAAGGCTGTCTGAATTTTGCGGCAATCGTTGGATGTTTCCGTCGATCATGACAATTCGAATGGATTCGTCGTCCTGAACGAGCAGCGCTTTCCGGGCGTTATAAACAACAGGGTTTTCCTCGTCGCGTTGGTCGCTCAAAAACAGGCCAGCCATTTCACCTTGTTTGGAAGTGTCGCGGATAAAAAGGGTTAAGCCGTCAACCGGATGAATAAACTGCCCTTCCCGGATTAGCGTTTTTGCAAAGTCGGACCGAAAATCCGCCAAGCGCTGGCCGAGTTGGGTTTGGCTGGCAGGTACAAGATAGAGCGTGACAACGGCCATGATTGCGGCAACCAGCAAGCCAAACACCGCAACGGGGCGGGCCAGTGCCATCGGTGACTGGCCGGAGGTCATCATTACCACCAGTTCTGATTCACTATAAAGGTGGTTTAAAGCATAGAGCGCCGCAGCGAGCGCCGAAATAGGCAGCGCCACCATAAGCACGCGTGGAACAAGATAGCTGGTAATTTCAAGAAAAACCAACCCCGATTGCCGGCTCTCGATCACATTATCGATTAAAGGGAGCGCTTGCGCCAACAACAGAATCCCTGCAATCACCAGCGCGAAAAAGCCGAACGGCGCAAAGAGCTGGGAGAGGAAATATCTGTCGAGTCGGTTTAGCATAGTTCGCCTTGGTTATCCTCCCCCTGCCTATTGGCTCAGGCAGAACTGGTCAAGGGAGTGGCGAGGCGATAGGGTCAAGTCAAACAGATTCTATTTCTATAGCGAGGAAAAAATGAGCCAGCCATTGCGCGTAGCCTTTACCGAAACCGACACGGACTCCATTGCCGAAATCAGCGGCAAACTGGCCTTGATGATGGGGGCAGAGGGCAGCATGAACACGCTGACCCGAAAAGCCAACACCCTGATGCGCGGCGCGTTGAAAAGGCTGGCTGGGAGCGAAGCATGGGAAAAAACGCCTGAAGGAAAGGGCATTGTGATCAACGTGCCCGAACGCATGGCGGCAACCTCTATACTGGTTGTTAAAACGCCAAAATCCCCCAGTAAGTTGCTTGCACGAAAAATCGGCGCCGAGATCGCGGTGTTTGCGGGGGCCGAAACTGTAACTCCGCTATTGGCCACACAAAACAAAGCAGCGGAGGTGGTCAATGGCCTTGTTTTAAGGGCTTATGCTTTCACTAAGCACAAATCGGCCCCAAAAGAGCGGGCTGATTCAATTTCAGTAATGGTCAATGACCCCAGCGCTATCGAGGCACAATTTGGACCGCTGGCTGCGGTGGCCGAAGGTGTGTTTTTCACCCGTGATCTGGTCAACGAACCCGCCAATGTTCTGACAACCTCCGAATTTGCCAATAGGCTTGTCGCGCTCTCGCGCCTCGGGGTTAAAGTGGAAGTACTTGACGAACCTGAACTTGAAAAACTGGGTATGGGGAGCTTGCTTTGTGTAGGGCAGGGCTCGGAAAGTCCTTCCAAGGTTGTGGTTATGCAATGGCAAGGCGGGGGGGATGAAGCGCCCTTTGCGCTGGTCGGCAAAGGGGTTGTTTTTGATACTGGCGGGATTTCGCTCAAACCCCCCGCCGGAATGGAAGACATGACCATGGACATGGGCGGTGCAGGCGTTGTTTCCGGTGTGATGCACGCATTGGCGGCCCGAAAAGCAGCCGCCAATGTTGTGGGTCTGGTTGGATTGGTGGAAAATATGCCGGATGGCAAAGCAACCCGCCCCGGCGATGTTGTGACCTCCATGAAAGGCGACACGATCGAAGTGATTAACACTGACGCCGAGGGCCGCTTGGTTTTGGCGGATGTCCTTTGGTATGCGCAGGAGCGGTTTGCACCTGTCGGGATGATCAACCTCGCAACCCTGACCGGCGCCACTATAGTGGCGCTCGGGCATGAAAACGCGGGTGTGTTTTCCAACAATGATAAATTGTGCAACGCTTTTTTGAGCGCAGCCGCAAATGAAGGTGAAGGTGCTTGGCGCATGCCCCTTGGTAAACCCTATGACAAGCTGATTGATACGCCGATGGCCGATATGAAAAACACAGGCGGGCGCATGGCGGGCTCGGTTACGGCCGCGCAGTTCCTGCAACGCTTTGTAAAAGAAGAAACGCCGTGGATTCACCTTGATATTGCCGGTGTGGCCTCACCCGGGCCAACCGCGATGGCCCCAAAGGGCGCAACGGGCTGGGGGGTTCAGGCGTTGGACCGCTTGATCCGTGACACATTTGAAAGCTAAGAAATGACGGAAGTCCGCTTCTATCACCTGACGCAATCCCCGCTAGAGCAGACGTTGCCGGGGCTTCTGGCTACGTCGCTTTCGCGGGGATGGCGGGTGATCGTTCAGGGGGGTGACGACGCCCGACTCCGGTTTTTGGATTCCCACCTCTGGACCACGCCAGATGACAGTTTTTTACCCCATGGTTTGGAGGGCGATGGCAGCGCTCAACCCATTTGGCTAACCACGTCAAGCGACAACCCGAATAAAGCGGGTGTGTTAATGCTGGTGGACGGCGCGCGTTCATCGACTGAGCGAATGAGCGAGTTTGATCTGGTAACTCTGTTTTTTGATGGTGCGGATCAGGCTGCACTGACAAAAGCGCGGGAAGATTGGGCGACCGTGGTGGCAGCAAATATACCGGCCGTGTATTGGGCGCAGGAAAACGGAAGCTGGGTCCAGAAGGCAAAATCCGGCGGGAAAACCTGAGCTGAAATAGCTTGATGTAATTTCCCCTGCCAATAAAGAGCGCACCGTTTAGGCGAAAAGCACAGGCAGAATCAGCATAACCCTGTTACGGTGCGCTTGTTTTTTCATCGAAATCTAGTGCGAAAGCAGCACTGGAACCGTGGCTTTTTTAAGAACGGTATCGGTAACACCGCCAAACAGATCTTCCGCTATTTTTGCGTGCTCGTAAGCCCCCATCACCAGCATTCCGGTTTTTTCTTCCTCTGCAACCTGCAACACGGTTTTGGCGATTTTTCTGGCCTTACGGGTGATCAGTTTTACCGCAAATCCGTGACGCTCAAGGTTGCTAACCGCCGGAAGCGCACTGGCCTCGGCCTTTTCGGCTTTCCCGACACAGAGCACAGATATTTCGCTCTCGGCCTTAAGCAAATGAATGGCGTCACTCATCGCCCGTGAGGCCGCCCGCTTTCCGTCCCAGGCAAGAAGCACACGATCATTGTATGCGGTGGGGTCGTAACCAAAGGGCACGACCACAACAGGCTTACCGCTGTTCCGTGCAACGACATCTGCATGTACTTCCATATGTTGAAAGTCGGAGCGTTTCTCTTGGGTGCCCATAACAATAAGGTCATAACCAAGCGCAACTTCCATCAACATTTCGTCGGCTTCGCCGTAAACATCCAGAAAGTGTGTCATGTTCGCGGGGTATCCGGAAGTGGTTTCCAAAAAGGCTTTACGCACTTCATCCCTGTGGGCTTTATCCGCTTCTTCCAGCTGATCCATTGCGGCTTGTGGTACATGCCCGCCATAGGCATAGAGCAAATTAGGCAGGCCATGAGCCAGCACACCGGTCAGGTGCGCGCCATATCGTTCAGCCATAACCAGCGCTGTTTTCAGCGCGCCTTGCGCCTGAGGGCTACCATTATATGCAACAAGTATATTTTTGATGGTCATTGGTCCGTTCTCCATAAGTTAACCTTACGGTGGCATTATAGGAATCGCGCAGGACTCATGCCTTGATCTAAATCAGCGTGTCAAAGTCATGGTTGAGCCGGCGATTTCGATTTTTCTGTAACGGCCAAGATAACGCATTCCGAGCAATGATGTTTCCAATTCACCGCTGTTGACTGAAGCGCGTATATTGCGGTCACTAAAGCGCCCTAATACGATCTTGTCGAGGTTGACCCTGGCTATTGGAACCACGCCGTTTGCGGTGCTTGCCCGACCGGAGTAATTCAGCTCGTTCATGTTGAAGCCGAGCGATTCAGCGTCGGCTTCGTTTAACACAATATCTGTGGCGCCGGTATCAATCACAAAGTCGATCTTCTTGCCGTTGACTTCGAGTTCGGCATAAAAATGGCCGTCGCGCGCACGGTTGAAGCTGACAGTACCGAGTTCAAGGATCACTGGTCGCTCGGGGTAGAGCGAAGCCTCGATCTGATCTCTCAGGCCGTAAGCGCCGACCATTCCGACAAAGATAAGCCCCCAAATCGCAACATGTTGCAATGTTTTGTTGATCTGCCCACGGCTGGAAACGATCATCGAGCCGCCAACCACGAGCAACAACAATACCAAATAGGTTAAAACCGCGTAGTCGTCGCCCGTGAGATCTCGCATCTAGACCCCGGTACCGATATCGCGAATGCCATCTATTACAAATTGGACAGAAAGCGCCGCAAGGAACATGCCCAGCAATCGGCTCACGAGGATGATCCCTGTGTGCCCGAGCAATCGCTCAATCAGTCCGCTCAACATGAACAAAATAAAGACCAGAAGAACAACCGCAGCCATAACACCAAAGACCATTGCCTGACCGGCAAGATCGCTCTGCTGGCCTGTCAGCAAAATCATTGTTGTCATTGCGCCGGGCCCGGCGATCAACGGCATCGCCAGTGGAAAGACAGACGGGTCCGGCGCAGGTTCCGCCTGATTTTCCCGGCGTTGGGTCCGCTTTTCAAACAGCATTTCAATAGCGGTTAAAAATAATAGCAGGCCGCCCGATATCCGAAACGCGGGCATTCCGATGCCGATTACAGAGAGCACAGCCTCCCCGGCAAAACCAAAAATCGCCAAAATAGTGAAGCCAACGAGACATGCACGGATCGCAATTCCACGGCGCTCGGCTTTGGTGTTGTTTTGGGTAACAGCCACAAAAAGCGGCGCAAGCCCGATTGGGTCCACGATCACAAACATTGCTACAAAAGCGGTTATGGCGAGATCAAGTTCCACAGGCGGCGTTTTTCCATTCAGCGGTTAACGGTTAGTCGAGCGGTTTACCTTTTAGATTTTTCGAGCTGCTCAAGAGCATTCATCCACATGCTTTCCGCGCGTTCAAGCCCTTTCATGACTTCTTTGCGTTTTTTGGTCCACTTGTCGATCTCCTCAATATCGCCGCGCTCGTAAAGCGCTTTGTTGCCGAGACGGCGGTCGATGTTATCGCGCATCTCTTCGAGCTTGTTGACACGGGCCTCACATGTGGCAACCTCGGCCTTGAGCCGGGCATTTGGCTTGGCGCGGGGGGGTTGCTTAACCGGCTTTGCGGGCTTGTCTTTCTTGACCACATCTTTAGCCGAACCGCCACGCTCGGAGAGCAGCATACGCCGATAAGCGTCCATATCTTCGGTGTAGGGCTTTACGCTGCCGTCTTTCACCAGCCAGAGCCGGTCTGCCACCAGCTCCACCAACGAGCTGTCGTGGCTTACCAAAATCACCGCGCCGTTATAGGCGGTGAGCGCCTGTACGAGCGCCTCACGGGACTGGATATCAAGGTGGTTGGTGGGCTCATCTAGAATGATCAGATGCGGCGCTTCCAGCGTGGCCAACAGCATGGAAAGCCGGGCCTTTTGCCCGCCTGAAAGCTTGGCCACCACGGTTTCAACCGCTTCGGGGCCCAAGCCACCAGCCGCCAACCGACCGCGAATTTTCGCCGGAGTCTCGGTTGGCCGCTCGCGCATCAGGTGTTGAATCGGGGTTTCGTCCAGATAGAGCTCATC
>DFBP01000030.1:23456-23933 GCA_002366685.1 Rhodobacterales bacterium UBA3077
GGGGAAAGCTCCTCTGGCTCCGGAAAGTTAAAGCTGGCGACGCTGTCACCCACAATCGCCGCGATCGGCTTCATCCGCTCCAGCGCCTTAACGCGGGATTGCGCCTGTTTGGCCTTGGAGGCCTTGGCCTTAAAGCGGTCCACAAAGCTTTGCATGTGCTCACGCTCGCGGTCTTGCTTCTTTTTAGCGGCGACCTGTTGCTCTATTTTTGCGCGGCGTTGGTTGTCAAAATTATCGTAATTGCCCTGATATAGGGTCAGCTTTTGCTGGTCGAGATGCAGGATGGCATTGACCGAGCGGTTTAGCAGGTCTTTGTCATGGCTGACGATAATCACCGTGTAAGGGTATTTTACAAGGAAGTTTTCCAGCCAGATCGTACCTTCGAGGTCGAGATAGTTGGTTGGTTCGTCAAGTAGCAGAAAATCGGGTTTGGAGAACAACACCGCCGCCAGCGCCACCCGCATCCGCCACCCGCCC
>DFBP01000030.1:23987-26407 GCA_002366685.1 Rhodobacterales bacterium UBA3077
CGCATTTCGTCGGAGGCCGTTTCGGCTTCTTTCAACAGGCTGTGTCGCTCCGTGTCGGCTTCCAGCACCGTATCAAGAAGAGAAACGTCTGAAGCCGGAGCCTCCTGCGCTACACCGCCAATGCGGGTGTTGCGCGGAATCGAGATCGACCCGTCATCCAGCGTCCACTCTCCGCGGATCAGTTTGAACAACGTGGTTTTACCGGTGCCATTGCGCCCGACAATGCCAACCTTGTGGCCCGAAGGGATCATGGCAGTGGCATCATCGAGAAGCACGCGGCCTTCAAGGCGGAAAGTAATATTTTTGATAGCTAACATGCGGGGCTTTTGCCTTAAGGGCAGGGGGCTGTCAACGGGCGCTAGTCGCTAATGGCCAGCTTGGCCCCAAGAAGCGCAAATGCACCGCCAAAGCTGCGGCGAACCCAAGACAGAACAATTGGCCGCCTTACAACATAATCGCGTACCAGAGCAGCAAACGCGCCGTACCCGATGAAGGCCAAAAAAGTTAGCCCGATAAATATCGCAGCGTGCATAGAGAGTGCTACGGTTCCGGCCTCGGTGGGCACAAATTGCGGTAGGAAGGCAAGGAAGAAGAGAGAAAGCTTGGGGTTGAGCACATTGAGCAACATGCCATCAAGCACGACACGAAATACCGAACGGGCATGTTGAGGTGTATGGATATCAAGCGCGCCACCTTCACGTGCGATATTCCATGCCATATAAAAAAGATATGCGACGCCCAGATATTTGACCGATACAAAAGCTAAGGCACTCGTGTGCAAAAGGGCGGCAAGCCCGATAATGCTGGCGATTGCGGCGGGCAATATTCCCAGCGAACAACCAAAGGCCGCTGCAATGCTGAGCAAAAACCCCCGGCTGAGCCCGATTGCCATCGTATAGATAACCCCCGTGCCCGGAAGTAGAATTACGATCATCGACGTAACAAAAAATTCAAATGTCATATTGGTCTCCACGGGATTTGCTATCAGATAGGGTGGAGCATAGCAACGGGGGGCTTTCCAAATGCCCGCACCCGTGCTAGATGCGCGACAGAATTGAACGGGGCCGGGTTGGCCCATTAAAAAGGACCATCACAATGGCACTCCAACGCACTTTTTCGATCATCAAACCCGACGCAACCAAGCGCAACCTCACCGGCGCAATTGTTGCCAAATTTGAAGAAGCCGGTCTCCGGATCGTCGCTTCCAAGCGTATTCAGTTGACCTTGGCTCAGGCCCAGCAGTTCTACGGCGTGCACTCCGAGCGCCCGTTCTTTGGCGAACTCTGCGAATTTATGATTTCCGAGCCAATTGTTGTTCAGGTTCTGGAAGGCGAAGACGCGATTGCGAAAAACCGTGAAGTCATGGGCGCTACCAACCCGGCAGACGCCGACGCTGGTACAATCCGCAAAGAATTCGCGCTTTCTATCGGCGAAAACTCGGTTCACGGCTCCGACGCGCCAGAAACCGCAGCCGAAGAAATCGCGTTTTTCTTCTCTGGCCTTGAACTGGTTGGCTGATCGCTAACTTTAAGTTAAAAAAGGGGCGGCCAATTACTGGCTGCCCTTTTTTTGTGCTATTGCTCAGCACACAATGCCTCGTACACGTCTGACTGATTGATTCTGTTCAGCGCAACATCGCACGGCGATTGGCCATCAGCGTTGCGGACTGTTGGGTCCGCTCCAATTTCAAGTAAATAGGCAACTATTTCGGGTTTAGCCGAAGGGCCGACTGAACGATGAAGGGGGGTGTTTCCTTCATTGTCCTGAACGTTTATATTTGCTCCTGCAACAAGAAATAATTGAACGAAATCAACTGTGGATCTGCCATGCACAGCTCTGAAAAGTGGTGTATATCCGCTGCTGGATATGGCGTTCACATCTGCGCCTGCCTGAAGAATTACATTTACCGTATACCGGTTTGCTCGCCCCGCTGCACGGTGTAAGGGTGTTAGTCCAAGCTGATCTATGCCCATTACATCGGCGCCCGCCTCAAGAAGTGCTGAGACGTTTTGAACTGTTCCGTACAAAACCGCTGAATGTAAGGGGCGGAGGCCGTCGATGCTCGGTTCTTCAATATTCGCACCAGCGTCAATCAGTACATTCATTGCTGCAACTGATCGCCCCTGCGCGAGATAATATAGTACTGTACTTCCGTGGTCGTCTTTGGCTTCTGGGTCGGCACCGGCTTCAACTAAGATGCTAACTTTCTCTGCAACTCTATCTGACGTGTGCCAAGGTGGTTGAAAGCCAGTCCAATGTAGTGCAGTTTTACCTGTGCTATCCCGCGCAGTCAAATCTGCGCCAGCATCTATAACCAATTGAATATCTTCTGTTGTGGCCGTACTCAACCATTCCTCATTACATAGCTGCTCACATGATTGTGCCGATAGAGAGGTGCAATAAAGCGAGACTAAAACCGC
>DFBP01000212.1 GCA_002366685.1 Rhodobacterales bacterium UBA3077
CTTGCCATGCGGGTCTGGAAGGGGCTGCCGGGTGTTCGTGTGCCGGAAACCAAACCGGGGCCGCAACGACACATCATTCCGGCCTCGGACCTGCCCGACCCGCAGGTGCAAGGTGGCGGGCGCGTCAAGCGCTTGCGTGGGCGCGACGCATTCGCGCTCCTTCCGGCACATAATGGCCGGCTGGATTTGGTTTTCAAAGCTGTGCCTATCTCCGCTGCGGCAAATGTTGCTATCTTTGCCCAGAACTTCGGCCCTGAAACCGCAAGGCTTTCGATCTCGTTGTCGGAAGAGTCAAATGCACGTCCGATCTATTTACAGGCAGAGTGCCACGGGCAATGTGATCTTGACATTCCTTCGCCCGGTCCGGTTGATATCTACGTCAAATTGCAGGCGCCTTCACCTGTCGCAAGTGTGTTTATTCGTGGGTTAGAGATCTGTCCGGTGGTTGGGTAAATGGCTAAAATCGGGGTCATCATTCCTGTAAGGCGCCTGCCGGCATTGGCGGACGAAGCCATCCGCTCCTGTGTGGCACAACGGCATGGGCCCGATTTCCGGATCATTCTGGTAAATGACGGGTGTGAGTGTGAAGAAACCCGGCGCTGTCTAGAAAGCTGGAACGCCGCTTATCCCGACCAAATCACGCTTTTGAGCCAAGCCCGTCAAGGCCTGAGCAGGGCGCGCAATGCCGGAGTCGAATTTGCGTTGAAAGATCCGGAGACCGACGCGATCTTCTTTCTAGATGCAGAGAACCGGCTTGACCCCAACGCGCTCGCGGTTTTTGGCGAATTGCTGGCGGATAAAAGCGAAGCGGGGTGGTTTTTTCCTCAAGTTGACCGGTTTGGCGTTGAGGCCAATATCTCAAACGGTGGGGCGTGGTCGCTGGCGTTGCTGGCGGCAGGGGGGTATTGCGAAACCGGCGGGCTGGTGCGGCGCAAAGTATTTGAAACTGGATTGCGGTTTGACCCCTCGTTTGCAGGGCGTGCAGCAAGTTGGGATTTCTGGCTTGGGGCCGCCAAGCAAGGTTTTACGGGCGAACCGATCACGCAAAGCACCGTGCGTTTTCGAGCGCATATAGCGGCGGATGCCAGAGACTTTGACGCTGCAATTCTGGCACAAATCGAGAAAAAACATGCTTGGTTGTTCAGTACAAAAAGATTGTCCGATGCCTGGAACGCGGAGTGGCCCCGTTTTGCCATGGTCAGCACAAACGGTGAATTTTCTATCGGGTCAGAGCCCGCAGTATCCGGCCAGATAACCGGTGAGCAGTTCATCGCGCGGGTTTTTAACAATCGCGCGAATCCGGCCGAAAGCCGGTTTCCGCCAATGCTGGTTTTTTATGCGCCCGAAGCGCTGAAATATCTGGAAGACGCCAAGCTGCTAGATAGCTGCTTTTATCAATTGGAAGGGGCTCTGCGAGATAGCCCCGCAGCGGCTGTCACCTTAACTGACGGGTCCCGCAATTTTTCGATCGGGTCAAAAACCCGAGACTCTGAGGGCGCGCTCCTTGCCGGTTGCGACATTATTGCGATCTCGGTGCATCACCTGAACGCGGCGCTGGATCAGGGCGAAATGGAGAACATTATCTCCTATCTGATCGAAAATGTGTCGGTTGTTCCCATAACTATCGAACTGCCGGAACACAGAAAAGAAAGCGGATCAGCCCTTGATGCACTGATGGACGTGGTTGGCAGGTTAATCCTGTCACCCATGTCGCAAGTGTCTTCTTCGCAATACCGAAACTGGCGTGCGCAAGCCTATGTTCCGGTTCGCGAGGCTGTCATCAAACACAATGCAGGTGGTCGGCCCGCTCTTTCGCCCCTGCCGGAAGGGCGGCATGTGGGGTTTGTGATACAGGTTTTTCATTTCGGCGGCATAGAGAAGTGCTTGGTTGCGCTGGCGCGAGAATTGGTCTCAAAAGGCATTTTCTGCCACTTGTTTATCTATGGGAACGATAGATTAGACGCCGCCGACTGGATGTTTGAACCGTTCAGCAAAATCTGGGTTCTCAACCATGCGGCATTGAGGGATTGGCAGGGGCCTAGATACCTCGGAGCAAGCGGTTCCGAGCACCCCGGTGATGAGGTGTTGGGAGATGCTTTAGGCCCGTTAACGCAGATGGATGCCGTGGTTAATTGTGGTGCCGGCGTAATGTTCCATGGGCTTGCTGCGCTCGGAAGGCGCGGCATTAAAACGGCAAACTGGGAACACATGACCGAGCGCACAGTTTATGGCAGAAGCAGCGGTTCGCCTTATGTTTCGGTCAGCCACGAGGCGGAGTGCGACAAAATCTTCACTTGTTCGAACCAGCTTGCAACCCGAATGGCGGCGCAGGGGGTGCCTCGCAATAAATTGCTGCCGCTTCCAAATGGTCCGGGTTACGTCGAAAAAGGTCCAACAAAGCGCGAGGCGCCTGCCGACAGGATTCGCGTAGGTTTTCTGGGCCGGTTTGACCCGCAAAAACAGGTCGAAAAGTTCATCGAAGTGGCTCAAGTTCTGCGCAATGAAATTGACTTTAAAGCAACCGGGGGTGCGGTGCTCGGCGAGCCAGTTGAATTTCCGGAATGGCTGAAACCTGCTCCGCCTATCAAAAGCCGCGCCGGGCTGGATGAGTTCTATGCATCCATTGATGTCTTGATCCTGCCGTCGCGAGATGAGGGGTTACCGCTCACCATTCTGGAAGCCCAGCGCGCTGGCGTGGTTGTGTTGGCGAGCGATGTGGGCGCGGTTAATGAAGCCATTACCGATGGTGAAACCGGCATTCTCTTGCGGCAGGAGCATGTGGTTGCTGATGCGGTTGCCGCTCTGCAAAAGCTAAACCAAGACCGTGAGGCGCTAGTCCGGATCGCTCAAAACGCAGCAGGCAAACCGGATCAGTGGCAACAAAATGCAGAGCGCTTCATCGATTCCCTGCTTTGAACAAAATTCCACCCATTCCCGCTTGCATCAGCTCGCAACAAGCGCTATCCCATCGCTGCACTGTATAGGGGTTTAGCTCAGTTGGTAGAGCGACGGTCTCCAAAACCGTAGGTCAAGAGTTCGAGTCTCTTAGCCCCTGCCAGTG
>DFBP01000270.1:0-4159 GCA_002366685.1 Rhodobacterales bacterium UBA3077
CAAACCTCTGGCGCAGAACCGCTGGCCGATGCCCGTTTCATGCAGGTGCTGGCGCGCTGGGCCGGGCAATATTGCCCCTGGGTCGGGATCGAGGAGGACGGGTTGGCGCTGGATATCAGCGGGTCGGCCCATTTGCGGGGCGGAGAATCTCCTCTGCTGGCCGATATGGAAGATCGCCTTCGGCGGGCGGGCCTGAGCCATCGGGCCGGACTGGCCGACACGCGCGGTGCGGCCTGGGCACTGGCGCGCAATGGCGGCGGCATTGCCCCTCCGGGAGATGCCCTATCCCGCCTCGCTCCGCTGCCTATCACAGCCCTGCGCCTGCCACCTGCTGCCTGCAACAGCCTGCAACGGCTGGGTATCCGTACGGTGCGCGACCTTGCCAACCTGCCCCGCTCCACCCTCACCCGCCGTTTTGGCGCCGAGGTGCTGCTGCGGCTTGATCAGGCTTTGGGTGCCATCCCCGAGCCTGTCTCGCCGCTGCCTCCGCCGACCCCCTTTGCCTTTCGCATGACTTTGCCAGAGCCGATCGGACTACTAGCCGATGTGAGTGCGGGGCTGGAGCGCTTGCTCGCGCAATTGTGCAACCGTTTGGAAGCGCGGGAAATGGGGGCCCGCAAGCTGGTCTTTACCGCGCGGCGGGTGGATCAGGCCAGCGTGCAGGCCGAAGTTCGGCTGGCGCGCCCGATGCGCGATACTGCCCGTATTGCACGCCTGTTCGAACGTGGATTGGAAGCGCTGGAAGCAGGATATGGCATTGATCAGATCCGGCTGGAAGCGGTCGAGGTGGAGAAGCTGCCACTCCGCCAGATCTCGACCTATAGCGCTGCCAGGATTGATGGACTGGCCGACATTATTACCCGTCTGGGCAACCGGATCGGGCTTGAAAACATTACCCGTTATCTGCCCGCCGACAGCCATCTGCCGGAAAAGAGCTTCAGCATTGTGCCAGCGGCCTATAGCGAGGCCACCAGCACCGGCTGGGCCAGCTCGACACCGCGCCCGTTCCTGATCTTTCCGGCTGAACCGATAGCGGCTGGAGGGCCAGTGCTTCCCAAACGCTTCCGCTGGCGGCGGCTATGGTTTCGTGTGGCTGAAGCCATCGGCCCCGAGCGGATTGCGCCGGAATGGTGGTTTGACCATCCGGACTGGCGCAGCGGGGTGCGGGATTACTGGCGGGTACTGACGCATGAGGGCCGTCGGCTCTGGCTATTTTTTACGCCACAGAATCCGGGATGGTTTGTACAAGGGGAATTCTCATGAAACGGTATATAGCGGCGCACAAAATGCTCCCGCCTGTCGGTTGCCATGTTGCTAACGCAACAGGGCACCTCCCGTTGGGCGTGGCCTCGCTTCGCTCGGTCGGGGGTTTCACCCCCCGCGACATACGTCGCTCCCCCGAGAGTATTTGGCAAACAGTGAAGAATGCGGCTTTCCGGTTTTGGCTGTCAGTGCTTTGTGAATCCACATTACCGGTTACGCCAGCAGGAAAGCTCTGGTTCGCCGCTAAAATCTACTCATAGACACATCCAAAGCCCAGCCCGATGACCTACGCCGAACTCTGTACGACTAGCAACTTTACCTTCCTCCACGGGGCCAGCCACCCCGAGGAGCTGGTTACCCGTGCCGCCGAACTGGGCTTGCCCGCCATTGCCATCACCGATCATAACACCCTTGCTGGCGTGGTGCGCGGCTGGTCTGCCCTGCAAGAGCTCAACCGTATCGGCACCCCGAACCTGCCGCGCTTGCTCACGGGCTGTCGCCTCGTTTTGCAAGACAACGAGACCCACTGGCTCGCCCTGCCGACCAACCGCGCTGCCTATGCCCAGCTTTCGCGATTGCTGACTCTCGGCAAACGTCGCGCCGAGAAGGGCCAGTGCCATCTCACCACCGATGATCTGGTCGCTTATGGGGAAGGCCTGATCCTGATCGCTCTGCCACAAGCGCAAGACCTGCGGCGCGGCGCGGACACAACCTTGCCACATATCCGGCGGCTGACGCGCCGCTTCCCCGGCTCGACCTTTCTCGGCGCTGCCCCGCGCTATGACGGGCAGGATCAGCGCCGTTTCACCCAGCTTGCCCGGCTGGCCCAGCGCGCCGGCTTGCCCATGGTTGCTGTGGGAGATACCCTCATGCACCGCGCCAGCCGCCGCCAGTTGGCAGACGTACTCACCTGCATGCGCCTTGGCTGCACGATTGACGAAATCGGCCGCCATGCGCTGCCCAACGCCGAGCGCCGCCTCAAATCTCCAGCTGACATGGCCCGCATGTTTCGCCACCATCCCGCCGCCCTTGCCCGCACGCAGGAAATCGCCAACCGTTGCACGTTTGACCTTTCGGAACTTTCCTATGAATACCCTGACGAGATCAGCACTGACGAGCCCCCGCAAGCCCGCCTTGCCCGGCTTACCCGCGAGGGGTTGAAGCGGCGGTACCCAAAAGGGGTCACCCCCGATACACAAGAAAAGGTTGATAAAGAACTCACCCTGATCGAAAAGCTCGGCTTTGCCGCCTATTTCCTGACCGTACATGACATTGTGGTCTTTGCCCGCTCAAAGGAAATCCTCTGCCAAGGGCGTGGTTCGGCGGCAAACTCCGTCATTTGCTATGCGCTTGGTATTACCGAGGTCGGCCCCGAAACCATCGCCATGGTTTTTGAGCGCTTCATCTCTGAGGCGCGCGGTGAGCCGCCCGACATTGATGTGGATTTCGAGCACGAGCGGCGCGAGGAGGTCATCCAGCATATCTACGAAAAATACGGTCGCCACCGTGCGGGGCTTTGCGCCACCGTCATCCACTTCCGCTCTCGCGCCGCCATCCGCGAGGTTGGCAAGGTCATGGGGCTGAGCCTTGATACCACCGCCGCCCTTTCCGGGCAAATATGGGGGTGGTCGAAAAAACCCATTGAGCCGGAAAAAGTCCGCGAGGCCGGGCTTAACCCCGATGATATGCGCCTGATGCAAACCATCCGGCTCATTCACGAGATCAACGGCTTTCCACGCCACCTGAGCCAGCATGTCGGCGGGTTTATCATCACCAAGGGGCGGCTGGACGAGCTCTGCCCGATTGAAAACGCCGCCATGGAGGACCGCACGGTCATTGAATGGGACAAAGATGATATCGACGCGCTGGGGATTTTGAAGATCGACGTGCTCTCGCTTGGGATGCTCACCTGCATCCGCAAAGCGTTTGACCTGATCGAGCAGCATAGCGGCCCGCGCTACACTTTAGAAAACATGCCCAAGGAAGACCCGAAAACCTATGACATGCTCTGCAAAGCCGATGCGATCGGGGTGTTTCAGGTCGAAAGCCGCGCCCAGCTCAACTTTTTGCCCCGCATGCAGCCGCGTGTATTTTATGACCTTGTGATCGAGGTTGCGATCATCCGGCCCGGGCCGATTCAGGGCGATATGGTCCACCCCTATATCCGCCGCCGCCAAGGAAAAGAGCCGGTGGAATACCCATCCGAGGAGCTGCGCGCGGTGCTCGGCAAAACCAATGGCGTGCCGCTGTTTCAAGAGCAGGCGATGCAGATCGCGATTGTAGCGGCAGGGTTTTCGGCCGAAGAGGCCGACCGGCTGCGCCGCTCGCTCGCCACCTTCAAACGCATGGGCACCATCAACACCTTCCGCGATAAGTTTATCAACGGGATGCTGGCCAAGGGATACCCCGAGGATTTTTGCGAGCGCTGCTTTGGCCAGATCGAGGGCTTTGGCGAATACGGTTTTCCCGAAAGCCATGCGGCGAGCTTTGCCCTGCTGGTTTATGCTTCGTCTTGGCTCAAATGCCACCACCCGGCGGTGTTTGCCTGCGCGCTGCTCAATTCCCAGCCCATGGGCTTTTATGCCCCTGCACAAATCGTGCGGGACCTGCGCGAGCACGGGGTTGAGGTTCGACCCATTTGTGTAAATGGCAGCGCATGGGATAACACGCTGGAGCACCGGATAGATGGCAGTTTTGCCCTGCGGCTCGGGTTCCGCCAGATCAAGGGCTTCCGGCAGGAGGATGCCGAGTGGATCATCGCGGCGCGCGGGAATGGCTACCCCGACCCTGAAAGCCTGTGGCAGCGCGCAGGCGTGCCTGCCAAGGCACTGGAGCGGCTCGGGGAAGCGGATGCCTTTACCAGCATGGGCTTGCGGCGGCGCGATGCGCTCTGGCG
>DFBP01000270.1:4180-7159 GCA_002366685.1 Rhodobacterales bacterium UBA3077
CATTGTGGAGCCGGAAGTGGACCTGACTTCGATGAACCTCGGGGAGGAAGTGGTGGAAGATTATGTCTCGATGCGCCTGAGCTTACGCGCCCACCCGATGGAACTACTCCGGCCCGGCATGAAGGGCTTGACCCCCAACCATGAATTGCTGGAAGCGCCGCTCGGGCCGCACACGGTATGCGGCTTGGTGATCACCCGCCAGCGCCCCGGCACGGCCTCTGGGGTGGTGTTTGTCACGCTGGAAGATGAAACCGGCGTGTGTAACGTGATTGTCTGGCGCGCAATTTATAAAAAATTCCGCAAGGCGGTTATTTCGGGGCGACTGTTGAAAGTGACCGGTGTGCTGCAACGGGAAGGAATTGTGACCCACCTGATTGCACAAAATGTCGAGGATATGTCAGCGCGGCTTTCCGAACTTGGTCATCCTGATTTTGACATCGTCGGCACCACGAATCCGGTCACAGACAGCGCCCCCCGTCCGGCCAGCGCCCGGCACCCCCGCGAGCAGGCCAAAGTGCTTTTCCCGAGCCGGGACTTCCATTAAGACCCGCCCTGCTGCCAACGGCAGGTTGGCATTTTTTGCAACAAGTGGTAAAAATGAAGCTGCCGCGCTGTGGCCTCGCTTCGCTCGGTGACAACACCACACCTGAAGCCAAGAGAAACGAAGAATAGAAGTCACGTTTCTTAACAAAAAACCCACAACCCAAATAAATACTAAATAATGTCCAGAAAGAATTGACAGAAGGCTAAACTGACGCAACACTGGTTTCTTGAATTGTCTCCGTGATTATTTTGCGCGGAAATCTATTTTTAAAAGCATTTTGCATTTCATTTTGACCCGAGCCATATTTTAATTTCGGAAACAAGGTTGCAAAACAACCACTACCGGCAAAAGAACCGGGTCAGAGGGGAATGCAAAGCGCTCGTATAAAACGAGAGGGTCAACCCATGCCTATGACACCGGACGAACTTGCCGAAATGCAAACTTTGATCGTTGCCGCACGGAAAAAGCCGATAAATTTCGGAATATGTATCGGCAAGAAACCCGATTCGATGGTGATCTATCTGCACCGCAAAAAATCTCCGACCATGCTTGGGAAAACCGCTAAAAAGGCCGGGGACACAGCCAAGGTTGCGATTGGCACCGTGATTGTAAAAGGCAAAAACCTCATGCTGAGCATTGAGGGTGATGTGCCAAGCGGGCTGGCAAAAAAGGCCAGAATATTTTTTAAAACCCAAAAAATGGCGATGAAGGTCGTGGTGTTGGATGCGTCCGGCAATGTGCTTGAATCAGACGGTGACGACGAGGAGGAAGAAACCGGTGGTGGTAAACCGCCCGCGCCTTCTCATAGCTCTGGCGAGGAAAAAGGCGGTGAGGATAAACCCAGCCCGGAAGCCATCGCCTGGAAAAAGGTCTTTGACGAGTTGGATGCCGCAGCAAAAAACTATGCAAACAGCAGTGCTGACAAAGCCAGTCAGGTTGGCAAAGCCTGGGCCGCCGCTTTAGGCGCTGCCCAAAAAGGGAATTTCAAAGCCGCCCTTGATGTCGCCAAGAAAATCAAACCGTTATTGGACACTGCCAGTAAAGGCACCGAATCCAAAGACCCGGAAGGCGCCGAATCCAAGGAGGCCAAAAAGTGGGCGGCGGCGCACCCGGGCATGGCCAAAATGTATGAACAAGTTATGGCTGGCAAGCCGGATAACCGCTCCCAGTTGGCGGCCGCATGGGCCATGGCCGTTGAAAAGGCCGAAGCCAATGACCACGGCACCGCCCTTAAGATCATCGCCAAACTGAAAGAGGCGTTTGACAAGTTGCTTGCACTTGGTGATCAAGCCCCCTCTGAGACCGACGTAATCCCTGACAATGTGGTGCCATTCCAGCGGGCCAGTGTGCTTTGGCGCCAGACCCGCGAGAAAATGCTCACGGCAATGACCAAGCTCGAAGATGCGATCATTGCCGAATGCAAGGATGACGCGGAACTAGCCCCGTTGGCCGATGAAGCCCGTGATCTCACCAAACGGTTGAGAGTGTTTGACACCGCCCTCATTGATCAACTCGACGCGATCACCAATTCAGCAAAAGGACCGGACAGGGACGCTCTGAAAAAACAGGCTTCCGGTCAGATCAAAACCTATGCCACCGCGCTCAACGAGCCCTTTTTCAAAGATGTCGATACCAATAACGGCTTTGTAAATGTCTCAATTGCAGCAACCGCACGCGAGGCGCTGGTCGCTATCGCCAAAACGCTCCAATAGTTCGGATTAAAAGGATTTAAGCATGCCATTTGCCTCTCTTTCTCCCGCAAAACAAAAGTTTCTTTCCAGCTACTTCAAGCCGAAAACCTTTTTCAAAAAGGGGGCGACGGACGAGAAGAAAGACAAGATGGCTGACGAGCTGATTGCCTTTCAAAAAGCGCGTGATCTGGCCGCGCTTCAAATTACAAAACTGGCGCCAAGCGGCGTGGACGTTAGCCCCCTTTTGGCGGAGCTAAAAGCCGCTGACGCAATAGCCGCTGATCCCAAATCAATGCGCGCTGCCGAGGCCAAAGCGGTGGTCGAGGGGTTATTGCCAAAAATCCAGAAAGCCAGCGATGACTTTTGTAAAGCCCAGAAAAAGAAAGCCAAAGATGCCATTGATCTGGTTAAAACTTATTTGGGCATGGCGCTTGAGATTCCAAAGCTTGAAGGCAAATACGCAGCGATTGAGACCGCTTGCGGGAAAGACCCGATCGACTATGTATCGGTCAAAACTGCGGCGGAGGTTATCGTTGCCAAACAAGCGGCCCTCAAAATTCGGTCGGACGCGTATAGAGCGGAACACGACCGGGTAAAATTAAAAATCAAGGAATGGTGCGAAGACGAATTGCCAACCATCACAGATGATTTGGTGAAAGAAGGCCGGGCAAAGGTGATCGCGCTCCTCGCGGTTGCCCACCAAAAGCTGGCCGAATTTTCGATCAAACTGGCCGAGACCATGGC
>DFBP01000282.1 GCA_002366685.1 Rhodobacterales bacterium UBA3077
TCCCGGGCTTCGGGGGCGGTCATGATCGCGAATTCAAGCGCGTGGTCGCAACCGTTAGGGCAGGGGGTACGCGCTGCGCCCAACCGTTCGGGCAGGCCTTTAACAAGGCCGCGTGCGTTGTCGGCGTTCCCCGTCAGCACTTTGATTATCTCGCTGACATCAACCTCGCCGTGAGCGGGGTGCCAGCTATCATAGTCGGTGATCATGGCGACGCTTGCGTAGCACATCTCGGCTTCGCGGGCGAGCTTTGCTTCGGGCATGTTGGTCATCCCGATCACATCGCAGCCCCAGCTTTCACGATACATTTTGCTTTCGGCCAAAGAGGAAAACTGCGGGCCTTCCATGGCGAGATAGGTGCCACCTTTGTGAACCGTAACCCCCGCTGCTTTGGCGGCGTCTTCACAAGCGTCTCCCAGCCGGTTGCAGGTAGGTTGCGCCACCGAAACATGCCCCACGCAGCCAGTGCCGAAAAAGGACGTTTCCCGCGCAACGGTGCGGTCAATAAACTGGTCAACGATCACAAAATCACCGGGAGCCAATTCTTCTCGAAAGGACCCGCAGGCAGAGACCGAGATGATATCGGTCACACCTAACCGTTTGAGCGCGTCGATATTGGCGCGGTAATTTATCGAGCTAGGTGAATGCACATGCCCGCGCCCGTGGCGGGGCAGGAACGCCATTCTCACACCGTTCAAGCTGCCGGTCAGGATATCATCAGAGGGTTTGCCCCACGGGCTTTCAACCGAAACCCAAGCGGCACCCTCCAGCCCTTCGATATCATAAACGCCGCTGCCGCCAATTACCCCGATCATCGTTTCCATTTGTGTCTCCTTCAGGCTGGCTTAACCAGCGAAAATACTTCGTTCACTACCGCGTAGTCCATATAACCGAGGCGGGCCAAGGGTTGATAGCGGGTAACATCGAGTTTGCCGTTCACAATCAGGTCATCTTTGATTTGAACCCCTACCACCTCACCAATCACCATTGTGTTGCTGGCACCCGGGAGGTCGATAATCTTGTATAGCTTGCACTCCAATACCGCCGGAGACTCGGCAACATGGGGTGCGCCGATGGTGATACCCTCCGATTTGGTCAGTCCACTAGCCTCGAATTCATCGGTGTCTGCGGGCAAGGAAGCTGCGGATTTGTTCATCGGTTCCCGCAATTCATAGGAAACAATGTTGACCGCAAATTCACCGGTGGCGCGAATGTTGGCTAGGCTGTCTTTGCCGCTGGCCTGATCCGGTTTGCTGCCGCTGCTGGCAAACATCACCATCGGCGGGGTGTCGCAAAGTGCGTTAAAGAAGGAATAGGGTGCCAGGTTGGCGATGCCATGGTTGTCGACCGTTGAAATCCACCCGATCGGGCGCGGGGAAACGATGGCCTTAAACGGATTATAAGGCAGGCCGTGGTCGTTTTTTTCGGGCTGATAAAACATTTTGATTTCCTCAATTGCCCAGCGGCTATTGGCGTGCTAGGGACGTTTAGCGCATATAATAGGGAGCGGGCGATGAAATCCAGAGCGAAACGACGAGGCTAGGCTTTCGCCCTTCCTTTGATTTCTGTTTGGTGCCCCCATGCTGCGCATTTACCCCGAGACCCCTGACGACACCCCCGAAGTGGAATACCTCTTTGACCTAGCCTTTGCGCCGGGCCGTCAGGCGCTGAGCTCTTACCGGCTGCGTGACGGTGTGCCACCGGTGGCAGAGCTTTGCCTTGTGGCGCGCGGAGAAGAAGGCGCGCTGGCCGGGGCGATAAGATATTGGCCGGTGCTGATCGGCGCGGCACAGGCGCTATTGCTCGGGCCGGTCGCGGTGCACCCAACGCGGCAGGGCGAAGGGGTGGGGCGGCTTTTGATCAGAGAAAGCCTGGAACGGGCAGAGGCCCTTGGATGGACGCGGGTGCTGCTGGTTGGAGATGCCCCTTATTACAAGCGGTTCGGATTTGAACAATTGCGAGGGCTGAAATTGCCACCGCCTACCAATCCGGAGCGGATCTTGGGGAAAGAATTGATCGCCGGGGCTTTTGATAATATTTCCGGTGATGTCAGCGCACTCAAACTAGACTGACACCTCGTTTAGGGTCACCGAGCGAAGCGAGGCCGCAGCGCTGCAGCCCCATTTTTGCCACTTGTTGCAAAAATGCACTGGATCAGAAGCGGAAGAGTTATTGCCAGACAAGCCGCGCCTCCTCGGTGACCTGAAGTCGGGGCTACGCCCCTTGCTACAGGCCTCCTCGTCGGCGCGTGCCGTGCATCTGCACGACGGTATTAAGCCTGCATCTCGGCTCGAATTTGTTGGCGGAGCATGTCGATCGGGATTTTTTTGCCTTCGCGTTTGAAGCTCCAATAGGTCCAGCCGTTGCAGCTTGGGGCCCCTTCAAGCGCAGCGCCGACTTGGTGGATCGAACCGCGGGCATCGTGGGCGACTAGGGTTCCATCTGCGCGGACTTTGGCGCGGTGGCGACCGTTGAGTGAGAAGAGCTCCTCGCCGGGGTTGAGCATGCCGCGCTCGATCAGGTTGCCAAAGGGAACGCGCGGTTCGGCGCGCTTGGCAGTGGTGACCCGCAGCGAGTCAGCGTCATATTTACGGGTGTCGTCAATGCGCTTTTGAGCGACTTCGCGGTATTCGGCTTCCCGCTCGATGCCGATAAAGTGTCGACCAAGCTTTTTGGCAACCGCACCGGTCGTGCCCGTCCCAAAGAACGGATCGAGCACCACGTCCCCCGTATTGGTGGATGCAAGCAACACACGGTGCAGGAGCGACTCTGGTTTTTGAGTCGGATGGGCTTTTTCACCCTTCTTGTTTTTCAGGCGCTCGCCACCATTGCAAATGGGAAGCACCCAGTCGGAGCGCATTTGAATACCTTCATTCAGCTCTTTAAGAGCTTCATAATTAAAGGTATATTTTGAGCTGTCTGATTTTCCGGCCCAGATCATGGTTTCGTGCGCGTTAGTAAAACGCTTGCCGCGAAAGTTCGGCATCGGGTTTGATTTGCGCCAAACCACATCGTTCAATATCCAGTATCCGGCGTCTTGCAGGGCTACGCCCACGCGGTAGATATTGTGATAAGACCCGATCACCCAGATCGCGCCGTTGGGCTTGAGGATTCGGCGGGCGGCGGCCAGCCAATCCCTTGAAAACTTGTCATAAACGGCAAAGCTGGAGAATTGGTCCCAGTCGTTATCCACTGCGTCAACCTTGGAGTTATCGGGGCGGTGCAGATCTCCGCGTAGCTGGAGGTTATAGGGCGGGTCAGCAAAGATCAGGTCAACCGAATTGGCTGGCAAGCTGTTCATCACATCGATGCAATCGCCATCGATAATGGTATCCAGCGGGAGGGATTTCTTTGCGGAGTCTTGGGTTGTCTTGATCATGCTGCCTATGCCTCGAAGCTATGTTGCTCGTTAAGGCCCTAACATGAGTCAAAACTGATTCGAGGTCAATTTCTTTTTGAATCAAGCACTTATTTAATTTTCTTCACACAACATCTTGTGGATGGGCTTGAAGGAACGCCTATGATGTGGGGTTACCCCAAGCCGCGCCAGCCCCTCTTGGTGGGCTTTTGTGCCATAACCCATGTTGGTTTCCCATGCGTAACCCGGATAAGTGGCAGAAAGGTCACACATCAGCCGGTCACGGGTGACTTTGGCGATGATCGAGGCAGCGGCGATGCTCACGCTTCGGCTGTCGCCTTTCACAATGGCGCGGGCATCACAAACCAGAGCGGGCGGGATTTTGTTACCGTCGATCAGAGCGAAAGCGGGTGGTACGTCGAGCGCTTCTACGGCTCGGCGCATGGCGAGGAAGGTCGCTTGCAGGATATTGATCCGGTCAATTTCCTCAACGCTGGCCATGCCGATGGCGACATGGGCGCTTGCGTTGATTTTCTCGAACAGCCCTTCGCGGCGCGCCGCCGTTAACTTTTTGGAATCGTTCAGGCCGGTGGGAATATTGGCCGGATCAAGGATAACGGCTGCGGTCACGACCGGCCCTGCCCACGGGCCGCGGCCTACTTCATCAACCCCGCAAACCGGTTGCGGGGAGGCGGATTCAAAAACATAATTCGGGCCTAATTTCACGGTATGATTTCCACATGATTTGCGTATGATTTCTGTGCATACAGTTTTACGAAGGGATTCTCTATGACTGTTATCGTTTCAGGTGCCGGAATTGGCGGTCTGACCGTGGCGCTCACCTGTCATGAACTCGGGATTCCGGTGAAGGT
>DFBP01000267.1:0-7155 GCA_002366685.1 Rhodobacterales bacterium UBA3077
CATCGCCATCCTGATCTCCGGGGTTGCCATGATGCTGTTGGCTGACTCAGTAGCCGAGTTCATCAAGAAAAACCGCATGTATGAGGTCCTTGGTCTGTTTGTGTTGCTTATTGTCGGCATCGTGCTGCTTGGCGAGGGTGGCCATGAAGGGCATCTCAAACTGTTCGGCTATGCAGTGCACCCGCTCGACAAGACAACTTTCTACTTCTCCATTGCTGTGTTGTTTATCGTTCAAGCGATCCAGTCGCGCTTTCAGAAGAAACTCGCGCATCAACGTATGGTAGAGGTTGATGACTAGAATTGCGGCCACAAAGCCTCTATATACGAAAAAAAGTGACCCAAGGAGCGGAGACCCAATGTCAGGTAAAACCATTCAGCGCATCGCTTATTGGGTTTTGTTGGCCCTGATCTGGACGGTGGCGGCCGGTTCATACGGTTGGATTGCCTAATGGGGGCGCAACGTTTTCGCGGGGATCACAGCCCCGATGGTAAGCAAGGCGAGCATCATATCGAAGCGGCCAAGCCCCTGAAAATCCGGCGGCGGGAAAAGCCCGGCGGCTTTGCCCTCACGCTTATGTTTCTGGCCCCCTTCCCGCTCCTGCTGGACGGTTTTTCCAAAATAACCGAGGCTTCGCCGCTCGGGGCTGCCACGGCCTTTGGCACTTTCGCACTGTTTGTGCTCGCGGCCTGGACCCTTCGGGAAGGCATCAAAGCCGAGGCCGCTTATAACGAACGCAAAATCGCGCGCCCGCCGATGTTTCCGCGCAAAATCATTGCCAGTGGTTTGTCTGGCGCGGCGGTCATGCTGGCTGCATGGTTTGGCTGGGGGCAAAATATGTTCACCGCCATCGGCCTTGGCGGATTGGCAACCGCGGCACATCTGGTCGCCTTCGGGGTTGACCCTCTGCGCCGCAAAGGGTTGGTCGGCTTCAATGAATACGAAACCGACCGCATGGCGCGGGCGGTTGAAAAAGCCGAAGCCATTATCGAAGATATCGAAAGCGCCGCCAACCGGATCAACAACCGTTCAATAGAGCGCAAAGTCGCCGGTCTGCTCACCTCGGTTAAAGAAATGCTCCGTGTGGTCGAGCAAGACCCACGCGACCTATCGAGCGCGCGCAAGTATATGGGGGTCTACCTATCCAGCGCCCGCGACGCGACCGTCAAGTTTGCCGAACTCAACGAACGCAGCCGAAACACTGTAAAGCAAGAAGAATACCTGAGCCTGATCAACGACCTTGAAACCAGTTTCAACGGCCAACGCGAGCTCATGCTCGCGGACAACCAGTCCGATCTGGATGTGGAAATCGAAGTGCTCCAGGAGAGATTGCAAAACGAGGGCCACCTGGCCCGAGATTAAACCCAAAAAGGGAGAAATAATATGACAGAAGACGTACGCCAAAAGGCCGAGCAAGCGCTCAAAGAAGTTGAAGCGGTAACCACAGCGCTACTGCCCGAGGTTAAGGGGGAGCTTATTGTGATTGATCAGGCCGATGCGGCCGAGAAAGCCGAGATCGACAAAGCCATTGGTGAACTCGATATGGGCAACACCCAGTCGATCATCCAGTTTGGGTCCAAGGCTCAGGCAGAGCTACAGGTCATCTCCCAAGAAATGCTCGCCGGTGTGCGCAACAAAGACGCTGGCCCCGCCGGTGATGCCCTGCGCTCGATGGTCACCTCGATCCGTGGCTTCTCTGTTGATGAGCTCAATCCCAACCGCAAGCTAAGCTGGTGGGAAAAGCTGCTTGGCCGCGCCAAGCCCGTCGCTATGTTCATGGCGAAATACGAAGAGGTGCAGAACCAGATCGACAAAATCACCGAAGAGCTGCTCAGCCATGAAACCGTGCTGCTGAAAGATATTAAAAGCCTCGACAAGCTCTACGAAAAAACCCTCGATTTCTACGACCAGCTCGCGATCTATATCGCTGCGGGTGAGGCCAAAATCGAGCAGCTCGATAGCGCCGATATCCCGGCCATGGAACAAGTAGTGCAAGACGCCCCCGAAGACGAAGGCGTGATCCGCGCCCAAGAACTGCGCGACCTGCGCGCCGCCCGTGACGACTTGGAGCGCCGCGTGCACGACCTGAAGCTCACCCGTCAGGTGACCATGCAATCCTTGCCCTCCATCCGGCTGGTGCAGGAAAACGACAAATCTCTGGTTACCAAGATCAACTCCACGCTGGTCAACACCGTGCCGCTCTGGGAAACCCAGCTCGCACAGGCCGTGACCATCAGCCGTTCGCGCGATGCTGCCAAAGTGGTGCGGGATGCCAATGATCTAACCAACGAATTGCTCAAATCCAACGCCACCAACCTCAAAATGGCCAACAAGGAAATCCGCGAAGAGATCGAGCGCGGAATCTTTGATATTGACGCCATTAAGTCGGCCAATGCCGACCTGATCGAAACCATTGAAGACAGCCTACGTATTGCGGATGAAGGCAAAGCCAAACGCGCCGAAGCCGAGACCGAGCTCAAAACCATGGAAGCCGAGCTCAAGGAAACCCTTGCGGCGGCCAAGGCCAAAGGCACTTCGCTGGGGCACAATGTTGGTAGCGCTGCTGACTAATGCATTCATGGAAATACCTCTGGGTGCTGGCCCTCGCGGCCTGCACCCCACCTTTGCCGGACCCACCGGCATCTTCTTTTGACCTCACAACCTATTTTGCCGCCACCGAAGCCCAAATCCGGGCAGCAGGCGGTATGCGCACCGATTATGCGCCGGTAGATGCCCGGTTTTCAAAAGCGGACCTGATGCGCAATTTCATGCGGATCGCGATGTTTGACGAATATGAGGCGGTAGACGGCCACTATGTTGCCAACGAAAGCCCCTCGAATTTGCGCCGTTTCGGGCGCGCGGTGCGGGTTCGCGTCATCAATGGTGCGGCAACCACCTCTTCTGCGGCACAATTTAATATGCAGGCCGTAGCGGAGTATACGAACCGCTTGGCCGCGATTACCGGAGCCAATATCCGTATCGCTCAGGAAGATGAACGCGCCAATATGGTGGTGTTCTTCCTAAACCGCGAGGAACAACCCCGCTACGCCCGCCAGCTAGGCCGCTATGTCACTGCCCCGCCCTTCGAGGTAGAAGACGCTTTTGCCAATAGTCCAAATTCGCTGCTTTGCGGGGCATTTTCCCTCTCCCACAAGCGCACACCCGACAGCTATCGTTCATCCGTGATCCTGATCAAATCCGAACATAGCGAAGCCATGCGCGCTGCCTGTGTGCAGGAGGAAATGGCGCAGGCGCTTGGCCTGACCAACGACAGCCGCGCCGCCCGCCCCTCCATTTTTAACGACGACGAGGAGTTCGCAGCCCTCACCCGCCATGACGAGTTACTCCTCAAAATTCTCTATGATTCCCGGCTGCGAGCGGGGATGACCCCCGCCGAAGTCCGCCCGCTTCTGCCTGCGATTATCAACGATATCTGGCAATAAAATCATTGTTTGAACAGCAGTGAGTGCTTAGGTTAAACTTGATTGAATAATATATAGGGAGGTCCTTATGGGCATTTTTGATTTCTTGGGTGGCGAATTTATTGACGTCATCGAACACACAGATGACACAGATGACACCCTCGTTTGGCGCTTTGAGCGCCGCGGAAACGAGATCAAATATGGCGCAAAGCTGACCGTGCGCGAAGGGCAGGCCGCTGTATTTATCCACGAAGGCCAGCTTGCCGATGTGTTCTCCCCCGGCATGTATATGCTGGAAACCAACAATATGCCGATCATGACCACGCTGCAAAGCTGGGATCATGGCTTCCAGAGCCCGTTCAAATCGGAAATTTATTTCATTAACACGACCCGCTTTCAGGACCTGAAATGGGGCACCAAAAACCCGATTATGTGCCGCGACCCAGAGTTTGGCGTAGTGCGCATCCGTGCCTTCGGGACCTACACGATCCGCGTGTCAGACCCGGCAACCTTTATGCGCGAAATTGTCGGCACCGATGGTGAGTTCACCACCGACGAAATCAGCTCGCAAATCCGCAATCTGATTGTGCCGCGCTTTACCAATACCGTGGCAGCCAGCAAAATTCCTGTGCTCGATATGGCAGCTAATATGGACAGCTTGGGAGAGATCATCGCTGAGCAGGTTTCACCGCAAATGGCGGAATACGGATTGGAAATGCCGGTATTTATGATCGAAAACATCTCGCTGCCCGCTGCCGTGGAAGAGGCGATGGATAAGCGCACCTCTATGGGTGTGGTAGGTGACCTGCACAAGTTTACCCAATTTGCAGCCGCCGAGGCCATGGGGGACGCAGCCAATAACCCCGATGGCGGTGGCGGCATGGGGGCTGGCCTAGGCATGGGTATGGGCATGGCGATGGCGCAAAACATGGCTGGTAATATGGCCCAGCCTCAGGCGGCCGCCACTCCGGCACCGCCGCCACCACCGGTAGAAACGGTATGGCACATTGCCGAGAACGGTGCCACCACCGGCCCGTTTTCTCGCGCAGCGATTGGCCGTATGGCAACCGCCGGAGAGCTGAAACGAGAAACGCTGGTATGGTCTGCGGGCCAGGACGGCTGGAAAAAAGCGGGTGCCATTGACGAGTTGGCACAGCTCTTTACCGTAATGCCCCCGCCTCCGCCACCGCCCGCATAAGGCTTGCAGGCTCTCGTTAAATCCGCATACTGACCCCGAAAATTAACTCATTTTCGGGGTCTTATTATGTCTGAAGAAGTGACTGAAAACGGCGANNNAACAAGCTGAAATGTGACCATTGCAGCCACGAAGAAGATTTTGATGGCGAGGGTGAAACCGCTCTGGCCAATACCGAGCTCGATTTCCAGGCCGCGATGAACAATCAGGTCCCCGAAGAGGAAATGGAAGAGACCCGCGTTACCAGCTGTAGCAATTGTGGCGCAAAGGTTGAGTTCGAAGGCGAGTCCCACGCCGAAGAATGCCCGTTTTGCGCCAGCCCGATCGTGATCGACACCGGCACCACCAAGCAGATTAAACCCAAAGGTGTGCTGCCTTTTATCAAAACCGAAGACAAAGCCCGCGAAGCCATGACGGAATGGCTCGGCAAGCTCTGGTTTGCCCCAAACAACCTGAAGGAATATGCGCGCAAGGGCCGTAAAATGCAGGGCATGTATGTGCCTTACTGGACCTATGACGCCCAGAGTGAATCTGACTATCGCGGCCAGCGTGGGGATGCCTATTATGTAACCGAGCGCTACACTACTACTGAAGATGGGAAGACGGTTACCAAAACCCGCCAAGTGCGAAAAATCCGCTGGAGCCGTCGCTCGGGCCATATTTCGAAGTTCTTTGACGACATCCTCGTATTGGCCTCCAAATCTCTGCCCAAGCGTTTTACCGACCAGCTGGCCCCTTGGGATCTCTCGGCACTGGTAGACTATAGCCCGAACTATCTGGCAGGCTATCAGGCGGAAGCCTACTCAATTGAGCTTCGTGAAGGCTTTGATGAAGCCGAAAACGTGATGGAGCGGGAAATCCGAAATCTGGTTCGCCGCGATATCGGAGGCGATGAGCAGCGCATTGACCGGCTTTCAACCACCCTCAGTGCTATCACCTACAAGCACGTGCTGTTGCCGGTCTGGCTTGCGGCCTACAAGTATGAAGGCAAAACCTACCGGTTTGTGGTGAACGGCCAAAGCGGCAAGGTCAAAGGCGAGCGCCCGTGGTCAAAGGCCAAGATCGCAATTGCAGTGGTCTCGGCACTGGTGGTTATCGCGATCGGGGTCACGGTCTACCAATACACCAAATAGGTTCAGAGAGGGTGTGCATAGGGCCTACTATTCACACGGCGGCACTCTTAAAACCACCCTATGCACATGTTATTTATGGCGTTGGACTAGGGCAACAGTGTGGCCAATTGAGGCAACAATGTGAAACTTTCTATAATCTTTCAGAAAATTGATGTCAGACTGCAACGATAGTGATACCTTACCTTAGGTAAACCAATATCTACAGTTGAGTGGCAGCGTAACGAAAAAGTTTTGGAAGCAAAAGTGTGCATACAGAGCGAAACTGATAACACGGCGGCACTGACTAAACTGCCCTGCATGCACGCTCCGACTATACACCAATCGCGGCAAAAGTAGGGCAAAATTTGGAAAAAAGTGAGTTTTTATTTTTTTTGGCAAGGTCGGAACCTTAATAAACCATTAACAAATGACGGTAAGATCCTTAATTTAGGGTCTTTTTCCAAATCTTCCGAAATGTACAATTTGATCATAAATATTGGAAAATATGGTTAAAATGTGGGTGAATATGCCACTAAACACGCATGGATTTAAGCTCCTCAACCTTCTGAATTGGAAAAAGAAGCCTATTCAACCACGAATCATCGCAGTCGTTTATTGATTAAAAAGCGCTTTGATCTCGTTCAGTGAGCCCACAGGCTCTGCCAACGTATCGCCCTCTTCCACCACAGATTGTTCAAAGTAGGCATCCTGATTCCGGTCCCCATACCAGTTCAGCTCTGGGTGGCGCTCGGCATCCCTGTCAAAAAGAATGTAGGAGCACCCCTTTTTGAGCGCCAGTTCGTAGCAATCAATTATATCAAACGGATATTCCGAACCTGAAGCCGCGCGCTCGCTTGCGTCACGCACATCTATAAACCAGCCAAAGCTACTGCCTTTGACTGCAAAAGGAAGGGAACAGGGTTTACCAATAAAAAAGTTCCGCGAGTCCTCGCCCATCCGCCGACGGGTTTCCCCGGTCAAATGTCCGGTGGACAGGTCGAGCATGTTTTGGATAAAAATGGACATCAGCCGTCAAATCTCTAGAAAAGTTCCTTTGCACGATCTCAAAAACTGGTAAGCCCATCGTTAATTTCTATCGGGGCCTACAGCATAATGAATGGTCGATTTTTGAAAAATTCCACGCAAAGTTTATTGAACGGCGCCAAAACCGAAATTTCGTATTGACGAAACGCCTGTTGGGCGGCATCTCCAGATAATGCTGATATATAAAATATTTCGAGAAAACGAATGGCTGGCGCTGCAGGCACAAGGGGAAACCCTCGGGGCCCCCATTGATCTGGCTGATGGATATGTCCATTTTTCAACCTCAGAGCAAGCCCGCGAAACCGCTTCAAAGTATTTCGCCGGTGTAGATGGCCTCATGCTGCTTGCGGTCGAGGCCGAAAACTGCGCCGAGATCAAATGGGA
>DFBP01000267.1:7200-8681 GCA_002366685.1 Rhodobacterales bacterium UBA3077
AAACCTTTGCCTTGTGAAGGTGACACCCATGTTTTCCCCGACGGTGTTTTATGAAATTGGCACTGCAAAAACTCGGTATGCCGGTGCTTCACCTGTTGCCAGCGGAAGCCGCCCACAAAGTGGCCCTCTATGCCTTGCGGTTCGGTCTGGCCCCGAACCCCGGCCCCGTCAGCACCCCCCGGCTGGCTTGTACGCTCGCAGGCATGGAGCTTCCCAACCCCGTGGGCCTTGCTGCCGGCTTTGATAAAAACGCCCAAGCCGTACCCGCCCTGCTCCAAACCGGTTTTGGATTTATAGAGGTTGGTGCCGCCACCCCGCGCCCGCAACCGGGCAATCCAAAGCCACGTCTTTTCCGGCTTTCGCCGGACCAGGCGGCCATCAACCGGTTCGGGTTCAACAATGAGGGCATGGAAGCGATCGGTGCGCGCCTGTCTCAATCCCGTTCAGGAATCGTGGGTATCAATCTCGGTGCCAATAAAGATAGCGAAAACCGCAGCGATGATTTTGCAAAAGTGTTGGCTTGCATCGGCCCAAATGTCGATTTTGCCACCGTAAATGTTTCCTCCCCCAACACCGAGCGCCTGCGGGACCTTCAGGGAAAAGCCGCGCTCAAAGCGCTGCTCTCCGGTGTGATGGAGGCGCGCAATGCTCTGCCCCGCACCATTCCGGTCTTTCTAAAAATTTCGCCTGATCTATCCGAAGGTGAACTGGCCGAAATTGTAGAGGTGGCGCTGGAAGCCGGAATTTCCGGCATCATCGCGACCAACACAACATTGGATCGCACCGGCTTGGATAGCGCTTTTGCCAACGAGATCGGCGGGCTATCCGGCCAGCCCCTTTTCGAAAAATCCACCCGCGTGCTGGCGCAGGTTTCCAAGCTCAGCAATGGGGCACTCCCCTTGATCGGGGTTGGCGGCATCAGCACAGCCGAGCAGGCCTTTGCCAAAATTCGTGCCGGCGCTTCAGCGGTGCAGCTTTACACCGCGCTGGTTTATGGCGGCATCGGGCTGGCTAGCGAGATCGCCCACGGGTTGGACAGGCTGCTGGCCGAAAACGGGTTTAACAATATCGCTGACGCTGTCGGCACAGGAAGGGACGAATTCTTATGAGTAAAACCGAAATCTGGCACAATCCGCGCTGCTCGAAATCACGGCAAACACTGGCTCTGTTGCGGGAACACGCGATCGAACCCGACATTCTTCTCTATAAAGAGACACCACCGACCAAAGAGGATATTCGCGCGGCGCTCAGCGAGCTTAATCTTTCAGCACGTGATCTGATCCGCCAAAAAGATGCCGCTTTCAAAGAGCTAAACCTGCCTGCAAATGCAAGTGAAGACGTGCTGATCGAGGCGATGGTCCAACATCCGGCCATAATCGAGCGCCCTGTTGTGCGACACGGCGGCAAAGCCGCGCTCGGCCGCCCGCCCGAAAGCGTGCTTGACCTGTTCAAATAAAATCCGGTTTTGGCGTCAACCGTCT
>DFBP01000267.1:8847-14638 GCA_002366685.1 Rhodobacterales bacterium UBA3077
ATGAAGATGCCGTCAAACATCCAGCTTGGCAGGCCAAGCAGCGGAAAGGCCACCATCCACCAAAGGTAACGTAAGGACTCCTCGCGCACCGGTTCGGATGTGGTCATAACCTCAATTAGCCACGGGCCGGTCAATGCAAAAAACAGGGTAAGAAGCACCGCGCCAAACAGTGCCCAATAGCTCGAGAGCAGGGCTGCCTTGCGGAGCGCGCCCCGGTTGCGAGCGCCCAGAGCGCCACCCACCATTGCTTCGGCAGAAAAAGCAAAACCATCCAGCGCATAGGCCGTGATTTCCACAAATTGCAGCATAATCTGGTTGGCCGCCAGTGTGATGTCTCCCAGCCCGGCACCCAGAAACAGGAAAGCCATAAAGCTGCCCTGCAAGAGCACCGAGCGGATCATGATATCGCTGTTCACTACCGCCATTTTGCGCAGAATGACGCGGTCAAAAATCCGCGCCCAGTGCCGCCACCTATCGCCATAGAAAGCCGACCGGCACAGAAACAGCGCTAGCGCCAACCCACTCCACTCCGCCATCAACGTAGCCACCGCCACGCCCTCAATCCCGAAGCCAAGGCTGAGCACAAACCACAGGTCCAGCGCCACGTTCAGCCCGTTCATCCAGAACTGCAGCACCAGCACCGCTTTGGTCCGCTCCATCGCGATTAACCAGCCGGTGAGCGCATATAGCCCGATTGCAGCGGGCGCGCCCCAGATACGAATGCTCATATATTGGCGCGCCAGCCCTTCAACCTCGGCCGAAGCCGGAGAGAGCCAGAATCCGAGCCAGAACAACGGCAATTGCAGCGCCACAACAACCACGCCCGCCGCGCCGCCGATCATCAATCCACGCACCAGCAGCGCACTCACTTCGGCAGAATCCTTCGCACCCCGCGCCTGCGCGACCATGCCCGTGGTACCCATACGCAAAAAACCAAACAGCCAGTAGAGCGCTGACAGAATTACGGCCCCGATGCCAACGGCTCCAATCGGCGCTGCCAGTCCCAATTGGCCCACCACACCGGTATCCACCGCGCCGAGGATCGGCACGGTTGCGTTGGAAAGTACAATCGGCAGCGCAATTTTCAGCACGCGGGAATGCGTGACCTCTATGTCACTCATTCTGTGCGGGCATCAGGAAATGGCCGGTCGCTTGCGCAAAAAGTCGTTGCCGGTTGTCTTGCCAGGCTTCGACATGCACGCTCGCATAGCGCCGCCCCGAGCGGTTAACGACCGCACGGGCATAGGCGTCTCGTGGCAGGCCCGCTCGCAGGTAATCCACGGTAAAGTCAATTGTTTTGGGAATGGTTTTGAGCCCGGTCGCTCCGGCCTCCATCTGGGGCCAATAAATAGACCACGCCAGTTCGATTTGCGCCGCGATCTCCAGAAAAGCCCCAACAGCGCCACCGTGCAGGGCTTGCAAAATCGGGTTTCCGACCAAATGCTCGCTATACGGTAAAATCGTGGTGAGTTCATCGCCACGCCGCTCGATTTCAACACCGAGAAACCGGATATAGGGCACCTCTGCCGCCAGGGCTGCCAGCGCCGCGTCTCGGCGCTGTTTAATCACTTGTACCGGTTCAGGCTTCTTCATCACTTAACCCCTTCTACGGTAAAAGCGCCGGTCGCTGAGGCCACGGGGTCATCGCTCTCGTCATAGGCGGTTGCGCGCACAAAAGCGACCGAGCGGGTAACGCGGTAGCACTCGGCCTTGGCGGTAATGGTCTGCTGCGGGGTTGCAGGTCTCATATAATCTATGCGCAAATCTATGGTCGCCGTACCGCCGTTACTTTGCGGATGGTTGACCACGGCTGTGCCCATCGCTGTATCCAGAAGAGCGGTCACAACTCCGCCATGCAGCACCCCTGATTCAGGATCCCCGACAAAACGCGGATCATAATCAAGCGACAATTCCGCCCGGCCGGCCTCAACCAGGTCCACCTTCATACCCAGCGCCTTTGAATGCGGAATCGCAGCGATAAACTGTTTGGCAATCGCGGTTTTATTATCGTTGGCTGTGGCCATTTTTCGCCTCCAGAGAATCCTTTCCGGCCACAATGGACATAAAGGCCTTGCCATTTCCAGCACAATCTTTATCTTGCACATGAGAATTATTCGCATTTGCAGGAAGCCCAATGCACACAGAAACAATGAGCCCACCCTTGATCCCCGAAAAACTGGGGCCATTTCGCAGCAAACGGTTGCCGGTAGTCCTTGCTTTTCTGGCGCTCGCTATTTGGCCGGGAGAGTTGGGCGCGCTAACCCGCGGCTTGATGGTTGACGCTTATACGCAAGTCGCCGCCTTTGTAGCGACCACGCTGCTGCTGTTTTACGGCGTTGAACGATTGTTCAAATTCGAGCTTGGCGCGGCTCTGCGCAATGCCAAAGGCTGGCAGATACCGATTTCAGCGCTGTTGGGCTCCACCCCCGGCTGCGGCGGGGCGGTTGTGGTTGTTGCGGCCTATACGTCCGGAAATGTGAGCTTCGGCGCGGTTGTCGCTGCCCTCACCGCGACCATGGGTGACGCGGCCTTTTTGCTGATCGCTGTGCGCCCCGATATTGCCATGATCGTATTGCCATTGTCGCTCCTGGTCGGCGTACTCACCGGCTTTATTGTCGATAAAATCAACAAAACCGACTATCGTGGCAATGTCGCCGCCACCTGTGAGCTGGCCCCCCGCATCGGCAAAACCCGCTTGCGGGACTACGCCTATGTTGCGGTTATCATCCCCGGCCTCATTCTCGGTGCCTCTCAACTGATGCAGCTGGACCTAGAGGCTACGTATGGCAGGCTCTTGCCGATAACCGGCCTTGCCGGAACCGCACTTGGCCTGTTCGTCTGGTCGTCTTCACCGGTTCATGCCATGACCAACGCGGCTGACGGTCCGCTGACCCGCGCCACCGAAGAAACCAGCTTTATCGCGATCTGGGTGATCGGCGCGTATCTCGTCTATGATTATGTGGTCACTTTCACCGGTCTGGATCTGAAAGACCTGTTCGCCTCGGTTGCCCCCTTGCTACCGCTAATGGGAGTGCTCATCGGGCTTGTTCCCGGATGCGGGCCGCAGGTGCTGGTCACAACGCTTTATGTCAACGGTATTATCCCGTTTGCCGCGTTGATGGGCAACGCCGTCAGCAATGACGGAGACGCCCTGTTCCCCGCCATTGCGCTCAACCCCAAAGCCGCCGTGATGGCGACGCTCTATTCCACAATTCCGGCGATGATCCTCGCTTACGGGTTTTATTTCCTCCTGCCGGGCTTTGGCTAAGGCATTGAGACTCAATAGCTTTGTCTAGTGGTCACGATTTATTTACGTTAACGTCAACTTCCCCTCTTGAAATATAACACTTTTTCTGCCAGCTTTAGAGAAAGAACAATTTCAAAGGGAGAATCTAACCGTGAGCGATCCAAGATTTACCATCGGCGAAATGTGCGAAGCGTTTAGCGTCACCCCGCGCACCCTGCGTTTTTACGAGGCCAAAGAGCTGCTGTATCCCGAGCGCATCGGCCAAAAACGCCTGTTTACCAAATCCGACCGCGCCCGGTTGAAGCTTATCCTGCAAGGCAAGCGATTTGGCTTCAGCCTCGAAGAAATCCGCCAGCTGCTGAACCTCTATAGCATCGACGACCAGCAAACCACGCAGCTTAGCCGCACCTATACGCTGGCCCAAGAGCGCCTCGCCGCCATGGAATCCCAGCGCGACGAGCTGACCAACGCCATCGAAGACCTGAAAGAACAATTGCGCTGGGGAGAAAAAATCCTGGCCGAGCGCGGCGTCAAAGCCGTTGCTTAATAGGAGAGCCTCATGACCATCTACAACCCACCGCTCAAAGATCTGGAATTTGTTCTGCACGACGTGCTAAAAATTCACGAAGCCGACATTCCCGGTTACAGCGATCTGGATGCCGATTTTACCGGTGCCATCCTCGATGAAGCTGGCAAAATCGCGCGGGATGTGCTGACCCCGCTCAATGAAGTGGGTGACAAAGAGGGCTGCACTTTGGAGAACGGCGTTGTCCGCACACCGACCGGTTTCAAGGAAGCCTTTGACACCATGCGCGAAGGGGGCTGGACCGGCTTGAGCGCTGACCCGGAGTTTGGCGGCCAAGGCATGCCCTATCTGGTGGGCACTGCCGTGAGCGAGTTGTTTGTCTCGGCCAACCTTTCGTTCAACATGTATCAAGGTCTGACCAACGGCGCTTACGAGGCGATCTACGCCCATGCGTCTGACGAGCTCAAGGCGAAGTTCCTGCCCAAAATGATTACCTGTGAATGGACAGGCACCATGAACCTGACAGAGCCCCATTGCGGCACAGATCTGGGCTTGCTTCGCAGCAAAGCCGAGCCTGCGGATAACGGTAGCTACAAAATCTCCGGCCAAAAGATTTTTATCTCGGCGGGTGAGCACGATATGTCGGAAAACATCATCCACCTCGTGCTGGCTAAAATCCCGGGGGGTCCGGAGGGCGTTAAAGGCATCTCGCTGTTTATCGTGCCAAAATTTATCGTGAATGACGACGGCTCCCTGGGCGCTCGCAATGGCGTAGCCTGCGGCAATCTCGAAGAGAAGATGGGCATCCACGGGAACGCGACCTGTGTGATGAATTTTGACGAGGCCGAGGGCTACTTGGTGGGCGATGCCCACAAGGGCCTGCGGGCTATGTTTACCATGATGAACGCCGCCCGTTTGGGCGTGGGCGTACAAGGCCACGCCCAAGCTTCTGTGGCTTACCAAAACGCCGCCGATTACGCCCGGGACCGCCTGCAAGGCCGTGATGTAACCGGCGCCAAAAACCCCGATGGCCCCGCTGACCCGCTGATCGTTCACCCCGATATCCGGCGCTCATTAATGGACCAAAAAGCTTTTGTCGAAGGTGGCCGTGCCTTCCTCCTATGGAGTGCGATGCTGCTCGATGAAGGCGAACTTGCCGGCAATAAAGACTCCGAGGGTCTGCTTTCGCTGATGACCCCGGTCATCAAAGGATTCCTGACCGACAAAGGCTTCGAAAGCACCGTGCAGGCCCAGCAGGTATTTGGCGGCCATGGCTATATCGAAGAGCAGGGCATGTCCCAGTTCGTGCGCGATGCGCGCATCACCATGATCTACGAGGGTGCCAACGGTGTGCAAGCGCTGGATCTGGTCGGCCGCAAGCTAGCCTCCGATGGCGGCAAGCCCGTCATGGCCTTCTTTGAGATGATAAAGAGCTTCATCAAAGAAAACGAAGGCAATGAGGCCCTGAAATCCGATTTCCTCGACCCCCTCAAAGCCGCCAGCAAAGATATGCAAACCGCCGCAATGTATTTCATGCAAAACGGTATGAAAAACCCAAATGCGGCACTGGCAGGCTCCACCGACTTTATGCACCTGTTTGGGCATGTCTGCCTCGGCCTGATGTGGGCGCGGATGGCCAAGGCCGCTATGGCCAGCATTGAGGCCGAAGTGCCGGACACAAGGTTTTGTGAAAACAAGCTGGTCACAGGCCGCTATTATATGCAACGCTTGCTCCCGGAAACCGGGCTGCGACTGGCGCGGATCAATAGCGGTGCCACACCGGTTATGGCACTGGCCGCAGAGGATTTTTAGCCTATGAACTTTACCAATCTGCCCTCCCCATGGATGACTGAAGAGCACAAGATGCTTGAGGAAATGACCCACCAGTTCATTGCAGAAAAATGGGTGCCACGCTTTGAAAAGTGGCGTAAACAGGGCGAGATGGACAAAGAAACCTGGCAAGAGGCCGGCGAGCTTGGCCTCCTCTGCGCCTCGATCCCCGAGGAATACGGCGGGGC
>DFBP01000060.1:0-9155 GCA_002366685.1 Rhodobacterales bacterium UBA3077
GCGCGCCCCCACATTCTTTCAAAAATTCTATGATGCGGGCGCAAAAGTGGCGATTGTAACCTGCCAATGACAAATTGCACGCTTTGCTGGGCGCGGGGCTCAAGTTCGACGAAGATCGCGCTATTTGCTTCTCGGCTGAACGGTCGGACGTTTCTAACATTGATGAGCACGGGATAGATAATGGTAGCGCATGGTTAGGCATGCCGGTACCCGAAGTCTACTCCGCGGGCCTTTCCGAATTTGTGTTTGCTGCCGGGGTTAAGCTACTGGCCGAATGGCAGCCGGATGTCATGTATTTGACAACAACCGATTACGTGCAGCACAAATACGCACCGGGTATCAAAGAGGCCAATGATTTTTACGAAATGTTTGACCGGTACCTTGGGCAATTGGATGAAATGGGAGCGGCAATAGTTATAACCGCTGACCATGGCATGAAGCCAAAGCACCACGCAGATGGCTCCCCGAATGTCATCTACATTCAGGATGTGCTTGACGAATGGCTCGGCGAATCTGCCGCGCGGGTTATCCTCCCGATCACGGACCCCTATGTGGTGCACCACGGTGCTCTGGGCTCGTTTGCGACAGCGTATTTGCCCGAAAGTGCTAACCGGGCAGACATTCTGTCCCGTCTTTCACAAATTGACGGGATTGAAACCGCGATCACGCGCGAAGAGGCTGTGGTTCGGTTTGAACTCCCCGCCGACCGGATTGGGGATATCGTTTTGACCTCGGGCGAAAATGTTACCATCGGCACATCAGAACACCGGCATGATCTGGCAGCCCTCAACGAGCCGCTGCGATCACACGGCGGACTGCACGAGCAGCGCGTTCCTTTTATCGTCAACCGCGTGATTGATCTTGGTGATGCACCGGACCTGCGCAACTTTGATGCTTTCTTTTACGCAACCGCCGCGGCGGCACAATAAGAGTGGGCACAAAAATGGCTATAGAACCCAAGGACATCCGCAACGAAGGCATGCGCATTGGTGGAGAAGTTGTTTTCACCGATGATGTGATCGAAGTGAAATATCCATTTACAGACGAAGTGGTTGGTACCGTGCCGGCGGGCACCGCGGAACATGCCAAACGGGCCTTTGAAATTGCGGCCAACTACAAGTCAAAGCTAAGCCGCTATGAGCGGAGCCAAATTCTCCAAAGGGCAGGGGAGCTGATAGGCGAGAAACGCGACTATCTGGCAAAATGGCTGATACTCGAACTTGGTATTTGCTATCAGCATGCCATTTACGAAACCAAACGCGCACAAGATGTTTATCAGTTTGCATCCCATCAGGCGCTGAACGATGACGGTAAAATTTTCTCTTGCGATCTGACCCATAATGGCAAAGCCCGCAAGATTTTTACCAAGCGCGAACCCGTGCGGGCGATTTCGGCGATCACGCCGTTTAACCACCCGCTGAATATGGTTAGCCACAAAATTGCGCCTTCGATAGCGACGAATAATTGCATGGTGTGTAAGCCAACAGAGCTAACACCGCTGACCGCAATTGCGTTGGCTGACATCCTCTACGAAGCAGGGCTTCCGCCGGAGATGTTTCAGATCGTAACGGGCTTGCCGAAAGATATTGGCGAGGAAATGATGGTGAACGAAAACATCGACATCATCACCTTCACCGGGGGTGTCCCCGTGGGCAAGCTGATCGCTTCCAAAGCCGGATACAAGCGCCAGGCGCTTGAACTAGGTGGTAATGATCCGCTTATTGTTTGCAATGATCTCTCTGATTCTGACCTCGAAAAAGCCGCAGCAATTGCTGTCGCGGGGGCAACCGGAAACTCGGGCCAACGTTGCACAGCTATCAAACGGATTTTGGTTCAGGAAAGTGTAGCTGATAAGTTTGTGCCGCTGGTTCTCGAAAAAGCCAAGTCGATCAAATTTGGGGATCCGCAAGATCCTGAAACCGAGCTGGGCTGCGTAATTAGCGCTCAGGCGGCTGAACTATTTGAAAACCGCGTCTATCAAGCCGAAGCCGAGGGGGCAGAGGTCTTGTTTCATCCGGGTCGGCAGGGGGCATTGCTCCCGCCAATAGTCGTAGATCACGTGCCCCACGACAGTGAGTTGGTTATGGAAGAAACCTTTGGTCCGGTCATTCCCATTGTGCGCGTGCCGGATAATGACAAGGAAGTCATAGCGATTTCAAACGCTACCGAATTTGGCCTGTCATCCGGTGTCTGCACGAATGATCTGAACCGGGCGATCTCTTATATCAACGGCCTGGATGTAGGAACCTGCAATATCTGGGAGCAACCCGGATACAGGATAGAAACTTCGCCATTTGGTGGTATCAAAGATAGTGGAAATGCGGTCAAGGAAGGTGTTACCGAAGCGATGAAGTTCTTTACCAATGTCAAAACCTACTCGCTCCCTTGGGTGGAATTCGACTAAAGCATTGAGTGGTTGCCTCACCGCAATAATAAAGTGGTCCTGCAAAACGTACTTTGGGTGCGTCTTTTTTTAGTTGTTAACTTTAAACTCTTATGTTGCATAAGAGTCACAAGGTCGCCTATTTGACAAGTGGAGCGGTAATTTGTTGCTTTGATGTAATAATCAGATTATATTTCTAGCGTAATTTTGAGTGCCATTGAGGAGTTAAAAAATGATAAAAAAAGTGATACTACCACTGATTGTCGCAGCTGGCCTTGCCGGTTGCGTTACAACGACAACAGAATTTCCGGAACCACTACGTGAAGATTTAACGTATAACTGGCGTGTTGTAGATGTGCAGGCTTCTGTTCCGCGCACGTTAACGACATCCACCGCAAACAGTCAGATGCCCGATGTGGATTTGATTTGGCGTGAAGACGGCCCCGGTGACGTCTATGCCCAGATCGAAGCGATAATGGAAGAAACGATGGCGCAGGCTGCGTTGAAATTCCATCCACCGATCAAAGGTTCGCGCCCCGTTATCATCCAGACGGAGCAAGTGCAGTTTCACTCGTTGACCGAGCGGGCACGCTCCAATATTGGCGGCATCCACAATGTGGATTTCTACCTGACAGTAGTAGACGCGAATACCGGTGAAGTTCTTTCCGGGCCTGCCTATATTGAAGCAGACGTAACCGCCTTTGGGGGTGCTGAAGCAGAGGCCGCCGTTGCTGTTGGACAAACGATGCGCGTTCGGATCATCCAACGTGTTTCTGACGTAATTGCGACCTATCTCGGCATTGCTGGCAACCGAGCCGTTGAAAATGGCCGTTATGTTGAAATCGGCCGGTAACCGGATTTCAATAAAGTGAATTGGAGCCGGCAATTTGCCGGCTCTTTTTTTTGGGGGTTGCGCTTGTGCAATGCATTTTGCAAAAGCAGGCAAATAGGGATCGGAGGACAAGATGCCAATCGGCGTATTTGATAGCGGCCTCGGAGGGCTTACAATTCTTCGGGCATTGCAAAACCGCCTTCCAAATCAGGCGTTTATGTATTTGGGAGACAACGCGAATACACCCTACGGTACGCGTGACGCATATGATGTGTTTGATTTAACAACCAAATCTGTCCAGACTTTGTTTGACAAGGGATGTGAACTGATCATTTTGGCTTGTAATACTGCATCAGCCAGCGCCTTGCATCGGATGCAAGTGAGTTGGTTGCCCGAAGGGAACAATCGGGTGCTTGGTGTATTTGTTCCGATGATCGAGAATCTGACACAGCGGGACTGGGGTGATAACGCGCCTCCAACCCATACAGGGCTTGAAAATGTAGCTGTATTTGCAACCCAGTCGACTATCGAAAGTGCCGCTTTTCCAAGGGAAATGAAGTTTCGCGCCCGAGATGTTGAAGTTGTAGGACACGCATGTGACGGGTTGGTTGACGCAATTGAGGCCGGCGACGAGGCTGAATCAACGACATTGGTTCAGGCGCATGTTAATAATTTGCTTGCGAGGTTGCCAAACCCTCAGGCCGCCGTATTGGGGTGCACACACTATCCTATTGTCGAAGATATCTTTCGCGCTGCCCTCCCTGAAGCCACAAAACTGCTTTCTCAACCCGGCATTGTTGCGGACGCAACCGCTGACTACCTAGATCGACACGAACGATATAAAGAAACCGGAATAACACAGTATTTCACCACAGGTGAAATTGATAAAGTTGGCAAGTTGGCTGAACTGTTTTTGGGGCACCCGGCAGATTGGCGGAAAGTTTGAAGATGAAAAATATCGTTATTTTAGGGGCGAGCGGTTATACGGGCGCCGAGTTGGTACGGCTGCTGGCGGGCCATCCGAGCATGAGCATTTCGGCTCTGAGTGCAGACCGGAAAGCTGGAATGGAATACGGAAACGTGTTCCCTCATTTGCGTCACCTTCGCCTTCCAACACTTTGTAAAATAGATGAAATTGACTTCGATGGTGTTGATTTGGTGTTCTGCGCTTTGCCACACGCCACATCCCAACGGGTCATAAAAAAGCTACCGGGTCATGTAAAGATCGTTGATCTTTCGGCGGATTTCCGGCTTCGTGACGTAGGCGAATATACCAAGTGGTATGGCGGAGAGCATGATGCAGTGGAGCTTCAAAAATCTGCTGTTTATGGTCTAACCGAATTCTACAGAGACGAGATCAAAAACGCGCGCTTGGTAGCTGGCACAGGGTGCAATGCTGCGACCGGGCTTTTACCAATTCTACCGTTGCTGGAAGCAAACCTGATTGATCCTGACGAGATCATCATTGATCTTCTGACCGGGGTATCCGGGGCGGGCCGCGCTGCCAAAGAGGGCATGTTACACGCCGAAGTTTCCGAAGGCACACATGCCTATGCTATTGCAAGCCATCGCCATCTGGGAGAATTTGATCAGGAATTCTCCAAGGCCGCTGGCCGTGATGTTAAAGTAAGCTTCACACCACATTTACTGCCTCAAAATCGGGGGATTTTGGCTACCATTTATGTGCGTGGTGAGGCAGAGGCCATACATAAAGCCTTGGTTTCGCGCTACAAAGACGAACCGTTCGTTTATATGCTGCCTTTTGGTGAAGCCCCCGCTACGCGGCATGTAAGGGGCTCGAATTACTGCCATATCGGCGTGGTTGCTGATAGAAAACAGGGCAGGGCGATCGTGTTTTCGGCGCTGGACAACCTGACAAAAGGTTCTTCTGGTCAAGCACTGCAAAATGCAAACATCATGCTTGGACTTGATGAACGCATGGGCCTTGAGATGGCCCCTTTATTTCCGTGAGTAAAAGCTTATGTGTTGGGGAACAGAAGGAAGTTTTGCATGGCCGGTCTAAAGAAGAAACGTCGAATTCAGATGATTGTTGCCGGACTGGTCCTGATGGCCAGTGCGGCAGTTTTGATGGGAATCGCGTTTAAAGACGGGATCGAGTTTTTCCGGTCTCCGACGCAGGTGGTAGAAGAGCTGCCCGGCCCGAACGAGCGGTTTCGTTTGGGTGGTTTGATCAAAGAAGGCACGTGGGAAAAAGGTGATGTTCATCGCTTTGTCATCACGGACACATCGAATGATATTCCCGTGAGCTACGCCGGGATATTGCCCGACCTTTTTGAGGAAGGGCAAGGCACAATTGCGACAGGGCAATTGGTAAACGGTGAATTCGTCGCTTCCGAGGTGCTTGCAAAGCACGACGAGGAATATATGCCAGCAGAAGTGATAGACGCGCTCAAAGATCAGGGCGTTTATGTGGAGCCGTCCAGCTAGCCCCAAAAATTAGGGGGGTTGGGAAAGCCACCTGCGTTGCGCCTGCCAAGCGGGGGTGCGCACGGTGCTGCTACGCATTATTAGATATTTGCGCTCATCTTTAAGTCAATTTTCACTAAATTGACAGGGGATTGCGATGGGGCGCATCGACGAAATTACCAAGGAAATTATCAAGCGTGAGGGAGGGTATGTAAATGACCCTGATGACCCCGGTGGCGCTACAAATTTCGGCGTTACAATCGGCACCATGCGACGGCTTGGGATCGATCTTAATGAAGATGGACAGGTGAACGAAGCTGATGTGCAAGCGCTGAGCGCGGCGCAGGCTGCCGCGATTTTTAAGAAGCAATATTTCGAAGGGCCGAAAATCGGACTGTTACCGGGACCGCTTCAGGCCAGTGTCTATGATATGTATGTAAACGCGGGCGGGAATGCCGTTAAGATACTGCAACGGTTACTCGGAGAATTTGGTTTTTCCACATTGGCCGATGGCGCGATCGGCCCCAATACGGCAAAAATGGCGGCTTTAGCCTTTTCCGAAGCGCCGGATTTTCTGGTCGATGCCTATGGTATCGCGCGGCGCAACTATTATTACAGCTTGGCAGACGCCCGCCCCAGTTTACGCAAATACGCGCGTAGACGCGACGGTGGCAAAGGTGGATGGATTATCAGAGCCGAAGAATTTATTTCTGACCGGTTTCATCTCAACCGAACCGAGCACGATGCACGGGTTAGGGGGTGGCAATGAGTTTGCTGGGGATCGGGCGCGCCGCACGAGATGTCGGCGGTGCGGTAGCAGAGGTTTCAGAGGTTTTCACTGTCAACAAAACCAAAGCGGAAATCGCCGCTCAAGCACGCTATCAAGCGGCTTTGGCGCAAGCAGGTGAGGAATTCAAGCAAGCGCAGGCCGGTTGGTTTGACCGGTTTGTCAACGGCCTCAACCGCTTACCACGCCCCATTATGGCGCTGTCTACGGTGGGTATGTTTGCTTATGCAATGTCGGATCCCGATGGGTTTTCAGTGCGGATGCAAGGGCTGGCTTATGTGCCTGAGCCACTATGGTGGCTACTGGGCGCAATCGTTTCCTTTTACTTTGGCGCGCGGGAACTGAGCCATTTTAGGGGTTACAGGGCTGGCATACCTCCCGCAGCCGCGCCAAGACCGGAAAATGAAGTGGGTGAGAATGCAGCCCTAGAAGCGTGGCGGGTCGCTGTTGGGTGATGCGTCCTATTTGCGCATCACAACTTTGCAATTTGATCCCTGTATAGGCTCGCGTATGATAGCGCGGAACAGATATTCGGGGATTCGAAAATGTATGCAGAACTTGGCCAATATGCGATTATCCTCGCACTGATTTTTGCGACGGTGCAGGCGATAATTCCGATGATCGGCGCGCAAAAAGGCTGGAGCAACTGGATGTCACTGGGCGTTCCGGTTGCTCAAATACAGTTTATCCTAATTCTTCTTGCATTTGCGGCCCTTACCTACGCTTTTGTTGTGTCGGATTTTTCGGTCCGGCTTGTGGCCGCCAATTCACATTCGGATAAACCGATGCTCTATAAAGTAACGGGTGTTTGGGGCAACCACGAGGGTTCAATGCTCCTGTGGAACTTGATTCTAGCGTTATTTGGCGCAGCCGTTGCGACCTTTGGCAATAATCTTCCGCCAGCGCTCAAAGCCCGCGTGCTTTCAGTTCAGGCCATGATAGGCGTTGCTTTTCTGGCATTTCTGATCTTTACGTCTAATCCGTTTTTGCGGCTTGATCCGGCGCCAATAAACGGTCAGGGACTTAACCCGTTGTTGCAAGACCCCGGCCTCGCCTTCCATCCGCCTTTTCTCTACGTTGGGTACGTCGGGCTTTCGATGGCCTTTAGTTTTGCCATTGCAGCCCTGATAGAAGGTAAGGTTGATGCGGCATGGGCGAGGTGGGTCCGGCCCTGGACATTGGCGGCATGGATCGCGCTTACAATCGGAATCTCTCTCGGCAGTTGGTGGGCTTATTACGAGCTCGGTTGGGGCGGCTGGTGGTTCTGGGATCCGGTTGAAAACTCGTCCTTCATGCCGTGGTTAATCGCAACAGCACTTCTGCATTCCGCCATCGTTGTCGAGAAGCGTGACACATTGAAAGCGTGGACGGTCCTGCTCGCAATTCTTGCGTTTTCGTTCTCGCTTATCGGCACATTTATCGTTCGGTCCGGGGTGATTACTTCGGTTCACGCCTTTGCCAATGACCCGACCCGAGGTCTGTTTATTTTGCTCATTCTCGGATTGGCCATAGGTGGTGGATTGACGATGTATGCGTTTAGAGCGGGTACTCTAAAATCATCTTCCGTATTCTCGACCGTTAGCCGGGAAAGCGGGCTGGTGTTAAACAATCTTTTGCTGAGTGTGGCTGCTGCTGTTGTATTTGTCGGCACGGTTTGGCCGCTCGTTATCGAGTTTACAACGGGCCGAAAGATCTCTGTCGGCGCACCATTTTTTGACCTCGCATTTACGCCATTTATGGTGATCCTTGCGATGGCTCTACCCATTGGCGCGGTTCTGCCTTGGAAGCGCGCAAAGCTTGGTAAAGCCATGAAGCCGCTGTGGGGGGCGCTTGCGCTTTCTGTGGCTCTTGGCGCACTGGTTTGGGCCTTGCAAACCGGCGGCCGGATGCTGGCCCCGATCGGAATTACGCTTTCGGCATGGATTATATTTGGCTCAATGGCAGACCTCGCGAGCCGCGCGCGGTTTAGGCAGGTTCCGTTCGGTAACTCGATGCGCCGGCTGCGAAATCTTCCAGGGTCTGACTGGGGAAAGGTCTTTGCCCATTCCGGCTTAGGGATGACCATTTTTGGCATTGCGGCTGTAACAGCGTGGGAAGTTGAGGATATTCGGACCACGCAATTTGGTGAAAGCTATGATGTAGCCGGTTATGAGTTCACGCTCATTAGTGTGGAACCAGCCCGTGGTGCCAATTATACTGCCACGCGCGGTGAAGTTATAGTGACACGCGGAAACGAAACTTTGATGCTCTATCCCGAAAAACGAAACTTCGATGTCCAACAGATGCCAACAACTGAAGCTGCCATCGACATGGGGCTCACACGCGATGTTTACGTTGTGTTGGGTGACGTGCAAGAAAGCGGCGGATACGCGATGAGGGTGTATATCAAGCCATTTGCCAACTGGATATGGATTGGAACGCTAGTGATGGCATTTGGTGGCCTGTTGAGCATTTTTGACCGCCGCTACCGTGTTGCAGCGCCCTCGCGCAAGCCTGTTCCGGCAAACGCAACACCAGCGGAGTAGTCTAATGCGATATATAATTGTTTTTTTGATGCTGGCCAGCGCGGCTTTTGCCGTCGAACCCGACGAAATGCTTGATGACCCTTTGCTTGAGGCACGAGCACGGGAAATTTCGAAAGAGTTGCGATGCCTGGTTTGCCTCAACGAAAATATCGACGATTCCAATGCCGGATTGGCCAAAGATCTTCGTATTCTAGTAAGGGA
>DFBP01000060.1:9290-17085 GCA_002366685.1 Rhodobacterales bacterium UBA3077
CTCAAATTTGTGCGGCGTAGATCTAAAATCGAGCCGGAATCAGCCTTGAGCGCAAGCGAACAGGAAGAGTTAGAGAAATTGCTGCGAGATTAACGCCACGTTTGGGCTTTCGCTCCGAAAAGATTTTCCCTAAATTCAAGTTAACTTAGGGAGAGCGCAATGCAATACGAAACGATCCTATACGATGCCACGGACAACGTCGTTAAAATAACCCTAAATCGTCCACAAGTCATGAACGGGCTAAATACCCAAATGCGGGTTGATTTGTTGCACGCCGTTCAGCATGCGCCGCGTGATGGTCGCGTAGTTTTATTGACAGGGGCCGGGCGCGGCTTTTGCTCGGGTCAGGACCTCGGCGACCGCGTGAGCACGGATGACATTGATTTGGAGCGGACCCTCTTGGAGGAATACGAGCCGCTTCTCAATGCCATTTATGAATGCCCGATCCCGACGATTTCAGCTGTAAACGGTCCGGCGGCTGGCGCGGGTGCCAATTTGGCTTTGGCGGCAGATGTAGTGATCGCAAGCCAGTCTGCGTTCTTCATTCAGGCATTTGCCCGCATTGGCCTGATTCCCGATGCCGGTGGTACTTATTGGTTGCCGCGGCAAATGGGCTTTGCCAAAGCCATGGGGGCCGCTCTTTTTGCTGACAAAATCAGTGCTGACCAAGCCTCGGATTGGGGGATGATCTGGGAAAGCGTACCGGATGAGGCATTTGCCGTCACCGTGCACGAGCGAGCCAGCAAACTGGCGCAGGGTCCAACCAAAGCTTACAAATACATTAAACAAGCTATACGCGCGAGTTATGATAACGATCTTGGTGACCAATTGGCACTGGAGGCCAAGTTGCAAGGTAAAGCCGGGAAAACACGTGATTTTAGCGAAGGTGTAACGGCGTTTATGGAAAAACGAGCACCTAAATACGAAGGCCGCTAGCATGCGCCTTGATCAGGTGCAAAATGGACCCAAGCCCTTTGACCCCGTTCGCGGGGCGGAGGCGCGGGCGCTGTTTGAGGGGCTGCCAATTGCGCTGCTCGACCTGATCGAAGGCATTGCCGGAGGGAGCGCCTATCTGGCTACATCCATGCAGCGCGAGGCAGATTGGCTGCGAGACATCGCCCATCAGCCGGTGCAGGAGAGCTTTGATACTTTATTGGTGTTTGACACCACAAATTTCCAGAAATTGTCAGATTCCCTGCGTGTAGCCAAACGCCGGGGCGCTTTGCTTATAGCACTTGCTGATATTGGCAATATTTGGGAATTGGAAGAGGTTACAACTGCCCTTACCCGTCTGGCGGATGAAGCAGTTAAAACCAGCCTGCAGTTCCTTGTAAATGCAGAGCATGCGCGTGGCAAACTATCCGGCGCTTCGCCCGATGATGCCGCAGGAATGTTTGCGCTCGCAATGGGGAAAATGGGGGCGTATGAGCTCAATTATTCTTCCGATATTGATCTGATAATCCTGTTTGACGAAACCCGCCATCCACCGGAGCTCTGGGGCGATTTGCGGGCGGCTTTTATTCGGATTACCAAGCGATTAATCAAGCTTATGTCTGAAAACACCGCGCAAGGTTATGTCTTTCGCACCGATCTTCGCTTGCGGCCGGATGCTTCTGTGACTCCGGTGTGTATCGCGACAGAGCCAGCCGAGCGCTATTACGAGAGCCTTGGGCGCACATGGGAGCGGGCGGCTTTCATTAAAGCGCGTGCTTGTGCTGGTGCAATCAGCGCAGGAGAGCGCTTCCTTAAAGAGCTGGAGCCCTTTGTCTGGCGGCGGCACCTAGATTACGCCGCAATCGAAGATGCCCATGATATGCGGTTGCGTATTCGCGAACATAAGGGGCTTCATGGTCCCATTGTGGCTGCCGGACACAATTTAAAACTGGGGCAGGGTGGCATTCGCGAAATCGAGTTTTTCGCTCAAACGCAACAAATAATCATCGGTGGAAAAGACCGAAGCCTCAGGATGCGGGACACGGTCGGGGCTTTAAGAGCGCTGGCGGATCGTGGGATATTGCCCGAAGCAACCGCGGAAGAACTGATAAAAGCCTATCGCGTTCATCGTACTCTTGAGCATCGCATTCAAATGATGGATGACGCCCAAACCCACATTGTACCAGAAGATACAACCAAGCGGGAACAGCTTGCGATATTTGCAGGCTTTCCCGATTTGGTTCAGTTTGAGGCTGACCTTTGCGGGCGGCTGGAACGGGTTCATAGCATTACCGAATCTTTCTTTGTGGTCGATTCCAGAAGCGAACATGAGGCTGTCAGTTGGGAGGCTCCCGCGCGGGCCGAAGAAATTACCGAAAACTGGTTGACCTATCCGGCGCTCAGGTCTGATCGCGCCCGCCGGATATTCGGGCACCTCAAACCGCAGATTCTTGCCAGCCTTTGCAAAGCCCAAAAGCCGGATGAAGCCCTGATCCAGTTTGATGCTTTCCTGCGTGGCTTACCCTCCGGCGTACAGGTGTTTTCCCTTTTCAAAGCCAACCCTGAACTGCTGGAATTGCTGATCGACATTTGCACGATTGCCCCTGAACTCGCCCGCTATCTGGGGCGCAATGCGAGGGTTTTGGAGGCGGTTATCGGGAGTGAGTTCTTTACTCCGTTACCGCCACTTGAGGAATTGACCGAGGCCTTGAAAGATGAACTAGACCACTGCAGCGATTACGAACAACAGCTCGATGCAACACGAATTTGGGCGCAAGAACAGCGCTTTCGGGTTGGTGTGCATTTTCTGCGAGGTATCGCGAGCACCGACGAAACCGCAATGGCCTATTCAAATATCGCAGAGACGTGTGTTGCTGGCCTATTTGATGCGGCTGTCGCACATTTTGCAACGCGCCACGGCCCGCCACCCGGCAAAGGGGCCGCTGTCATCGCGATGGGGAAACTCGGCTCACGAGAGATGACAGCATCGTCTGATCTCGACCTAATTGTGGTCTATGATTCCGATGGCGAAACCCAATCTTCCGGAAATCGGCCACTTACGACCCAGACCTATTATGCTCGGTTCACACAGGCTCTGGTTTCAGCGCTCACTGTTTCAACATCAAAAGGTGGATTATACGAAGTCGATATGCGCCTGCGCCCCTCTGGCCGGCAAGGCCCTGTGGCAACCTCTATTGCTGCTTTTGAAAGCTATCAGAAATCAGAGGCGTGGATTTGGGAACATATGGCGTTATTGCGTGCGCGCGTTGTTGCTGGCTCTATTGCGAAGGCGGCAGGCTCCGTGATTGACGATATTTTAGCGACACCACATGCGCCCGACCTTGTGTTGAATGCCTTAAGGGAAATGCGGCTTCGACTATCTAAGGCGAAAAGTAGCAGCAGTATTTGGGATGTCAAAAACCGCGCGGGCGGCTTGATGGATGTTGAGTTGATGGTGCAGGCAGGGGGATTGATTGCTGGCGCAAAGCCCGGGCAAAATGTTATTGATTTGGCGCGCGCCGGCTGGCTGGACGATGCTGAAATCGGGCAGATAGAAGCCGCCCTTTCCCTGTATCATTCAATTCAGCATGTAAGCCGGTTGGCGGTTCAGGGCGTTTTTGATGCCGACACTTCGGGCAGTGGCGTAGTGCATTTGATGGCAAAACACTGCGGCGAGCCGGACATAAAAACGCTCGAAACGAGACTTGACGAGTCGCTGAAAGTCATGACACTGCTGATCAACAAAAAACTCGAGGAGCATTAAGATGGCGAAACAGACCTCAACCGATGACCCACGTGGCATGATCGCGGAAGCCTATAAAATTGAAGGTATTCCCGAGCCGGAATGCCGGTCGATTTTTTTGGATTGGGCGCTTGAACCAAGGGATTCAGGCGAAATGCGTGCAGCGGCAGCCCGATTGCTAGATGGGTATCAGAATACCGATCCAGATCATCCGATGACGAGCATCCTGAAAGAGTCGCTCGTTGAACTCAGTGGAACCCCCAAACGGCGTGGGGGGCGTCGGTCAAGGAACTGAACGCAGCCTGTTCTAAGAATTGGCCTTAGGTGAGCGCATGCAGTATCCGCACCCAGCTCCGCGCACCCTTTTGAAAGCTACTCAAGTTGTATTTTTCATTGGGCGAATGGATTTGATCATCTTCCAGACCAAAGCCTATCAACATAGAATCCATTCCCAAATACTCCTGAAAATGCCCAACAATTGGAATGGACCCGCCGCAGCCAATGAATGCGGCCTCATTTGGCCATTCGTCACTTAGGGCCCGCTGCGCTGCTGCAAAATAGGGTGCTTCAACGGGCATATTGGTGGCTCCGGCACCATCTTTGGCCCTGTAAGAGATCGAACAATCCTCCGGCAATCCGTCCTCAAGATATTTACGAAAGGATGCCTGAATCGCGACATGATCCTGCTCGCCTACAAGCCGGAAGCTGACTTTTGCACTGGCTTCCGCAGGGAGCACGGTTTTGAAACCTGCTCCCGTATAGCCGCCCCACATTCCGTTGATATCACAGGTAGGCCGCGCCCAGATCTGCTCTAGCGCAGAATAGGCCTGCTCACCCGCCGGATGGCTAAGCCCCACATCACCTAAAAATTCATCAACCGGAAAATTGAGGTTTTCCCACTGATCCTTGATGTAATTGGAGACTTCGGAGACGCCGTCATAAAAGCCGGGAAGGGTGATGCGACCGGTTTCATCATGCAACCCAGCGAGTAACTTGGCAAGCACACGGTTCGGGTTGATAGCCGGACCGCCATACATGCCTGAATGCAAGTCTCTGCTCGCCGCATGAATGGTGAAATCTTCGCTCACCAAGCCGCGCAACATTGTGGTGATGGCCGGTGTATCCGCATTCCACATGCCTGTGTCACAGACCAAAGCGTAGTCTGCACGAAGCTCCTCCGCGTTTTCTTTCAGGAAGGGAATTAGGGAAGGCGATCCGCTTTCTTCTTCTCCCTCAAGCAAGATGGAAATATTTGCGGGCAGGGCGCCGGTAACGGTTTTGAAGGCACGGCAGGCTTCGATGAAGGTCATCAACTGGCCTTTATCATCCGATGCGCCACGCCCCCTGATGACCTTTCCGTTTTCTGTTTCTTCGAGCGCCGGGTCAAAGGGTGGGCGGTCCCAAAGTTCCAACGGGTCAACCGGTTGAACATCGTAATGCCCGTAAAACAAAATATGTGGTCCACTGCCACCTGAATGGGCAACAACCATTGGATGCCCTGTTGTATCACGCCGTGAAGCCTCAAATCCTATGCTTTTCAGGTCGTCCACAAGCCAGTCGGCCGCAGCGGTGCAGCTCTCCTTATAGGCTGGGTCGGTCGACACACTTTCGATGCGAAGCAGATTGAACAAGCGCGCGAGCGCGGCGTCTTGATCGCTATCAAGCTGATCGAGAATTTGGTTGAGCATAGGGTCTCCGAAGAAAAAGACGCCCTAATCGGGCGCCCGTTGATGAGAAGGTATAGAGTTTAGTTAAACGGATCGTTGTTGCGGAAACCGCCGCTAAATATGCGCCGTTCACACTCTCGGTGTTGGCTGAGGGTTGCCGAAGTACCCCGAAGCGAAAAGCGCGCGATTTCAACCCCCCGGTCATTGCGTAAGTACAAAGTGATTCCGCGCGCAACTTCTGTAAAAAAGCGGCTTAATCCGTCACTTGGCGGTGTGACAGTGGTCCGAATTTTATTGAAAACCTTTGTCCCCGAAATGTTCCAGGGTCCTCGGCGATCAATTTCAACAATAAAATCTTGATTGAGCTCTTGGTCTCCGAAGGACCAGCCTTCGTTTTCGAACTGAATAACATAGTCACCGTTGCTCAGGGTAAACATGTTAAATACGTAGTCGGAACCATTCACAGTTCGGCTTTCGCAACTACGGCTACCGTCTGGATGTTCGTTCAGGTCCAAGCGCCAATATCCTCTTGAATACAAAGTATCGTAGGAGGTGTATTCGTCCCATGAGGCTGCCTGAGATTGCGATGAAAACGCCGCAATCGTGAGCGCGAAACTTGCGAATATCTTAAATAATGACATGTGACCCTCGTGGTGTGAATAAAATTTGTACAGGCAAAATTAAACACCGGAAACGCTCAATGGTCAAGAAAGGGTGCTTCAAATGACGCAAAAAAGAAACTACGTTTCCAACGCAAATTTCAGCGCTTTTCGTTTTTCCGAAACAACTTGGGCGGTTGACCGACCGACTCTGAGAAGACGCGCGTAAAATAGGCCGGTGACTTAAAGCCGAGATCGGAAGCAATTGTGCCGATTTTCTGATCGGTTTCCTTGAGTAAAAATTTGGCTTCTTCCATGGTTTTTTCACGGATAAACAAAGTAGCCGGTTTGCCCGCTGTTTCACGGCACACGCGCGTCAAATGGGTGGTCGTTACGCCAAGGTTTTCGGCGTAATCTCGAACGGTATCATGAGTTGCGTATCGGTCATTTAGGCGCGAAACAAAACGGCGCATTAGTCGACGTTTGGCGCTGTCTTTTTCAAGGTCTTTTCGGTTTTTACTGGTGTCAATTCGGTTGTAGATCACCGCGAGCAAGCCGACAGAATAAATGAGAGCCGTGCCGCGCATGGGTTGTTTGGTGATAAATTCTTCCTGAACCGCAGAAAATGCATTACTGAGCTGGCGTTGATTTAACGGTTTCAAAACAGAAGTAAGCAAAGGTGAGGAGGGCAGGGGGATGCGTAAGCTTGCCGGAATACGCACCTGCCAACCGATGGTTCCCGGCGTGAGATCGAGGTGAAATAGAGTTTCGGCCGGGATAAACATGGCGGTATTGGTGCCGAAACCTTGTTGGGTGCTATCAATAAATGCACGACCGCCACCACGGGTTATCCAGATAAGATGGTGGCCGCTGGCCATTGCATGAACGCCATCATCCTTACGCAGCAAGGAGCTGCCTGAAAGCGCATGGCTGGTGATACGATTCCCGAGAACCTCGGGATCTGATACGGGTTTACGCACGATGTCTGCCTCAAATATTCTGCTTTTTTATAAAGAATCGGACATCGGCGATTCGAATGCAAGCTTTTTCTTGAAAAATATTTTGAAACAGAACGGATTCACCATGTGAGTCCAGTACCTTAGCGAATTGAGGCTGCAATCTCTTCAACGATTGCGTCGGTGTTTTCAGGTAGTGGCATTTGGATTTGACGCCAGTTTTTCATTTTACTTCGAAACCAGGTCCGTTGCCGTTTTGCAAATTGATGCGTTAGTATTTTAGATTTAATTACAGCATCTTGCATGCTGATCTTACCATCTAGAGCGTCGATGATCTCTTTGGCGCCGAGCGCACGATTTGAAGGCAGTTCTGGATTGAAACCTGACAAACGCGCTGTGTCGCATTCCTCAATCGCGCCATTTTCGAGCATAATATCAAACCTCTGATCAATACGATTATTGAGCTGATCTGGTTCCCAATTTAGGACAATTGGATAGGTTTTGCGCAAAGGAAGCAATGCCGGGGCAGGTTGTGAGTACCAGTATTTCAGGCCTTTCCCAGTGGCTTCAACAACTTCCCAGGCACGTTGTAATCTGGCAGGGTTGTTTTGATCAAGGGTCGCAAATGTTTCCGGGTCCAATATACTGAGTTCATTTCTGAACCATTTGGCACCGTCATGAATTCTGTATCTGTCTCCACGGGCACGAACACTATCGGGGATCGGCGGAATTGCCGACAAGCCGTTCGTGAGTGCACCGAAGTAGAGCCCTGTGCCTCCAACAATGATCGGGTAATATGTACTATTATTAAGTACATAAGATACATCCTTAATCCATTCGCCAACCGAATATTTGGCGTCTTTGCCTACATGACCATATAGCATGTGCGGCACAAGT
>DFBP01000060.1:17196-17861 GCA_002366685.1 Rhodobacterales bacterium UBA3077
TCATACAAAATCATCTTGGCCGATATTCAATGGTTTAACGCAATTCATTGTCGCAATAGTAACATAATATCTATTATGCGCAATGCATCCACCCTGAACTACAGATTTGCAAACTGGTTTTTTTGCTTAGCCGTCCATCGGACTATCAAGTCAAACCCGTCATCGCCTTGATTTTCTTTCAGAACCAGATTGTGTGAGAAAAGCCATGCGCGTAATTTCCCTTGCGCAAAGTCAATATGAACCTTTTCTTCGGTTACAGGTTCTTGCAGGCTCGAGTCAATTCGTTCGAAAAGCGCGCTCATGCCCTCGCCGGTAAGTGCGGAAATTGCGCAGATCTGTGGTGATCTGTCAGCAATTGTCATACGTGCTGTTCGGCTATCCTCCTCCAGCAAATCCAGTTTGTTCCAGACTTCGATCATGGAATCAGATTTTTCGTCCTCCACGCCGAGAGTGTTCAGAATTTCCAGGACATCTTCTGCTTGCGCGTCCGTGTCTGTGTGAGAAATATCGCGGACGTGCAAAATCAAATCTGCATCCAGAACCTCTTCCAGCGTTGCGCGAAATGCGGCAACCAACTGTGTTGGCAGATTTGAAATAAAGCCCACAGTGTCAGACAAAATGACCTTGCGCCCGTTCGGAAGTTCAATCGCCCGCATTGTGGGATC
>DFBP01000060.1:17944-18292 GCA_002366685.1 Rhodobacterales bacterium UBA3077
GCCCTTGTTTTAACCACCTTCGAGAGCTGTGATTTTATGCGCAATATGGCGTCTGAAATTGAGCGTCTATCGCTTTCGATTTGGGTTTCACCTGGCCCGCCGACTGTCCCCATCGCTCCGCGTTGACGTTCCAGGTGGGTCCAGCTTCGTACAAGCCGTGATTTTTGGTAGGTAAGGTGCGCAAGGTCGACCTGAAGTACACCTTCGCGCGTGGCCGCCCTATCCCCGAAAATTTCGAGAATGAGACCTGTGCGGTCAAGCACCTTTACCTGCCATTTTTCTTCGAGATTTCGCTGCTGAATCGGGGAAAGCGGCCCGTCAACTATGACAAGCTCAACCTCTTGATTT
>DFBP01000060.1:18337-21402 GCA_002366685.1 Rhodobacterales bacterium UBA3077
TCTGCAAGGCTAACGGCCTCTGCCAAAGCATTTTCGGGTAACCGCCGCAATTCCACCCTGCCCTTAAGGTTCGGATGTAGAACAGCAGCGCGGAGTTGTTCGGTCACCTAAGCGCTTTCCTCGGAGTCATAAAGATGCACAGGTTGCGAAGGCATAATGGTCGAGATCGCGTGCTTATAGACCAATTGTGATGCGCCGTCTCGGCGGAGAAGTACACAAAAATTGTCAAACCACGTTATAACACCTTGAAGTTTAACGCCATTCACGAGGAATACCGTAACCGGGTTTTTTTCTTTGCGCACGTTGTTGAGAAACGCGTCTTGCAGGTTTTGCTTATCGGCAGCCATTGTTCTAGCCTTTTATAGCCCCGGTTTAATGGGGTCGTTGGTTGTTATTAGTGTCATAATGGGGGTTCAATCACCAAATTTCCAGTGTGCTTTGGAAATATTTAGGCCATTTTTCAATTATTACCGCCAATAGTCCGGGTTGAGCAACGCGATAAATACCAAAGTTTCGACACGACCAAGGATCATTGCGCCGGAAAAAACGCCGAGAGCTTCATCTGACAGGCTGGCATAGTGGGCAGAGAAATCTCCCAAAGCCAAATAGATCGGCCCTGTATTTGTCAAACTCGCAGTCGCCAAGGCAAAAGCATTTTCAAAGTTAATTCCAAAAAGCGACAGGGCAAGCCCGACGACAATGACGGACATGAGAAACAGCATCAGGAAAACCCAGGCCAGCTCGGCACCTTGTTGGCGAAACCGCCGTGTAGAGGAGCCGGAACCGCCGACTGAGTTGGGGTGGACCAACTTTTCCATTTCCCGCATCCCGTGCCGATAAAGGGAATAGATACGCAAGAGTTTTACCCCGCCCGCTGTGGTCGCAACGCCTCCCCCCATAACAGCCAAACCGTAGAGCAAGATTCCGGGAGACCGCAATCCGGACCAGTTTTGCGCCTCATGCCAGTAGCTGCTTTCAAAACCCGTCGTCGTAAGGAAGGAGATAGTCATAAATACGGATCCCCAAACGGCTCGTAATCCGGCCATCACATTCTGAGCCGCATTAACCTCAAGCGCCGCGATCCAGTGACGGCTCACCAAAAAGAGAGTTACGGTAGCGATTACAATAACAAAGAGCTGGAATTCAGGGTCGCGAGGAAGCGTTCGGACACGGTTCGGGAGGTGGTTTAAGGTCATTAACTTGGATGAAACGGCAAAAACCAGAAATACCGCGATCAGAGCTTCCCCGACAAAGGCCGACTGCGCCCCCCCTATTCCCGCAACCGGAGAGATTGCACTTGTAGACAGCGTGCTCATCGCGTGGATTGTAGCAATAAATACACGTTCCCCGCTGAAGATTAGTAGAAGCGCCAAGGTAGCCGTAAAGATAAAATAAGGTGGTCCCAACAAGAGAACAGCGCGCAATATCCTGACATCGTTTTCTATTCTTTGTGACGGGGCCTGCGAGGCTGCACTCATTGTTTCCCGCATCTCGAAGCCACCAATGCGCTGTGGTTCCAAAATCGCCATTGCCGCCACGAGCATAAAGAACCCGCCAAGCCAGCCAACTAAACCGCGCCACAGATGAAGGGATTCCGAAATCCGGAACGGGTCGTCAAATAAGGTGGCGCCGGTCGTTGTGAAGCTTGAAAGCATTTCGAAATAGGCTCGGCGAAAACTCAGCGAGGCTAGAGATTCGAAAAATGGTAAGGCTAAAAATGCCGGAAGTAGCGTGAACGCCAGCACAAGCGTAACGAGGTTGGATCTTGACAGATTGCGCGCTTGCCGGTTCATCATAGTTGTACCGATCAGAATTGATACAGCGAAGATTAAAATGCTGTATTGAGAGAAGACTTGTGCAATGGCCCAATCTTCCTGCCTTGCGGCATGAGCCGCAGGAACAAGCATAGCAATCGCGCCGATCATCATCAGCAAGACAAACAGAGGATATTTGCGCAGCGCGTTCATAAGTTAAAAGAAATCCAGAGAAACCTGAAATAGCTTTTCAACGCCGGGAACATCATCCGCCAGAGCAAAAACCACCAAGGAGTCGCTCTCTTCCAGCCTCGTATCCGCCCTTGGTACGATCAGTTTGTCACCTTTTCGTATAGCGCCCACCATTGATCCTTCGGGCCATTCGATATCGCGAATAGATTTGCCTGCAAGGGCTGAAGTTCCCATAACCTGGGCCTCAATCACTTCGGCTTCAGCGTCACCAACCGAATAAACAGCGCGAATCCGGCCATGACGAATGTGGCGAAGAATGGATGAAACAGTAGTTGTTCGCGGGTTGATAAACGCGTCGATGCCGAGGGGCCCCATTAGGCTGGCGAGGCTCGGGTCATTGACCAACGCAATAACCAGCGGGCATCCCATAGCTTTGGCGCGCGCGCAGGACAATAAATTCGTTTTGTCATCATCGGTCACTGCAAGCACAGCGTCTGTTTTTGAGATATTGGCTTCGTCAAGAAGTTCTATATCAAGCCCATCACCGTGCAAAACGATCGTTCGCTCCAAGGCATCTGCTGCGGTTTCAGCAATACTTCGGTTGAGTTCGATCAGTTTTACCCGGGTTCGGTTTTCTCCCTGCTCCAGTTTTTGTGCGACCGTCAATCCTACATTGCCGCCGCCCACAACAATGGCTCTTTCACCTTTCTTTTGGGTCTTTCCAAAAATTTCCAGCGTGCGCGGCACGTCGGCATTTGCCGAGATCACATAAATCTGATCGCCTGCAAAGAGCTGGTCACCGGAATCAGGAACAAATATTTTTCCCTCGCGCTGCACACCCACCACAACCGCATTTAGCGTTGAGAATAGCTCTGTCAGCTGCCTAAGTGGTGTATCCAGCACTGGGCAATCATTATCGAGGTGAATTCCGAGTAAATCAGCCTGACCGTCCAGAAAGCTTTCGGTATCAAAGGCAGCAGGCACCGCCAACCTTCTCAAGGCAGCATCTGCAACCTCCCGTTCAGGTGAAATCACAACGTCAATTGGCATGTGGTCTTGCCGGTACAGGTCCGAATAAATGGCATCAAGGTAGGATTGCGAGCGCAGACGCGCAATCTT
>DFBP01000060.1:21544-28003 GCA_002366685.1 Rhodobacterales bacterium UBA3077
TTACGTCCAGTGTTTCACTAATTCTTCGAATTAGGGATTCGTCTTTATCAACAACGGTTACGTCATTGTTTTCGCGTGATAAATGCCGTGCGATTTGCCATCCCACCTGCCCTGCACCACAAATAATAACTTTCATAACGCTGTCCCGTATTAGCCCGCCTGATTATGCGCGCGATTAATGCTTTCGGTCAAATAGTAATCCGATATCAGTCGCCTGCGATTCCGAGAGTTTTGAGTTTTCGGTGAAGGGCTGATCGTTCCATGCCAATGAACTTCGCTGTTTGCGAAATATTTCCTTTGAACCGGACAATTTGGGCTTGCAAATAATCGATCTCAAAAGCGAGCCGCGCATCACGTAATGAAAGCAGCATCAAATTGGGGGCTACTTGGTTAAGCGCGCCGGTTGGGTTTGGATCAACGGTATTATCCAGAACTTCCGAAGCTTCGATCTTGCCCGTTTCAGCCCCTAGAATTAAAAGCCTCTCCACCGTATTCCTAAGTTGCCGGGTATTACCGGGCCACTGAGTCATTTGGAGGCGGTGCAAGGCATCTGGCGTAAACTCTCGAGCGGCCAATCCCTGCATTTTATTGAGTTGATCCGTAAAATGCTCAACAAGAAGCGGAATGTCCTCGGTCCGGTCTGCGAGGGCGGGTACTGAGATTGGCACCACATTTAACCGGTGAAATAGCTCGATCCGAAATTTCCCGGCTTCAATTTCCGCCTGTAAATCACGAGTCGTTGCCGAGATAAACCGGATGTCTACACGCACGGTGTCGTGCCCGCCTACCCTGTTGAAGCTCTGCTCCACCAACACGCGCAATATTCGTGATTGGGTTTCAATTGGCATATCGGCAATTTCGTCGAAAAACAAAACACCTCCATGGGCTTTTTCCAACAGTCCTGGTTGAGCTACGCCCGAGCTTTCACTCCCAAAAAGTACAGATTCCATTTGATCTGGGCTAATGCTCGCCGAATTAACCGTTACAAAAGGCCCTTCACTTCGTGAGGACTGTTGATGGAGAAAGCGGGCGGCGATCTCTTTGCCTGAACCTGCTGGACCCGTCAACATTACACGCCCGTTTGTTTTTGCTACTTTCTCCAACTGGGTTTTGAGAGATTTGAAGCCAGCACTCTGGCCAACCATTTCGCAGGTTTCACTGTCCACCCCGCGCAGGTTTTTGTTTTCGCGCCGAAGGGCAGATGCCTCAAGGGCGCGGCCAACAACAACCAGCAATTGGTCAATATTAAAGGGTTTTTCAATAAAATCGTAGGCACCCTGCCTTACGGCAGCCACGGCAATTTCAATATTGCCGTGCCCGGAAATGATCACAACCGGAATGTTCGGATTGTCCCTTTTTGTTTTTTTAAGGATGTCGATCCCGTCAAAGTCGCTGTCTTTCAACCAGATATCAAGAATGATCAAATCCGGTTCGCTGGCGTTAATTTGCTCGAACGCCGTTTGCGAATTTCGGGCCAAACGCGTGGTGTGCCCTTCATCGTTCAGAATATCCCCGATAAGTTCGCGAATATCTTGTTCGTCGTCGATCACGAGAATGTCACTCATGGTTTTCCTCAATAATTGGGGCAAGCGGAAGGGTTATGCGGGCTTCGGCTCCGGCATGTTGGTTAACCGCAAAAACAGGAGCCTTCAGCAATTCCAACGTTCCGCCATGCTCTTCGATTATTTTCTTAACAATTGGCAAGCCAAGTCCGGTGCCATTATCTCTATGTGTTACATAGGGCTCAAATAAGCGGGATTTGTCACTTGGTAAGCCAACACCATTATCCTGAATCTGAATTACAATTTTTTGCCCTTTTTGGGCAGCTATAACATTGACGATTCCATCGTAAGGGCCAGTTATTTTTACTTTACTATCAATTGCTTCCCCAGCATTTTTCAACAGGTTTGTCAGGGCTTGGCTTAGCATTGTTCCGTCAGCCATCATTTCAATCGGCGCTTCGGGCATGTGAGTCGTGAATGTGAGGTCGGGACGCCCTGATTGTGCCAGCAAAACGGACCCTTTAACAAGTTCGAGGATATCCAGCGGTTTGGGTTCGGGCGCCGGCATGCGCGCAAATTTGGAAAACTCATCCACAATGCGACGCAAGTCATTGGTTTGCCGGATAATCACGCCGCTTAATTGCTCGAGCATTTCACGATCATCGCCGACCTTTGGACCGAATTTCCGTTTTAGGCGCTCCGCAGACAATTGGATCGGTGTGAGCGGGTTTTTAATCTCATGGGCAATTCTCCGTGCAACATCGCCCCAAGCCGCCATCCTTTGTGCAGACACAAGATCCGTTACATCATCAAATGTTACCACAAAACCTTCGATTTCTCCTCCCTGCGGGTGACGTGCGGCCATGCGCACCAAAAGCGATTCTGTTGTTCCCATGCGGGTTACTTGCACTTCTCCCTGAACAACATCTTGCGCACGAGATCTCAGCTTTTTAAAGAGTGAATCAAATTCCGGTGTCAGGTCAGCAAGCGCCCTGCCCTCTGCGGATTCAACATCCAGCATCCGCATGGCGGCGGTATTAATAAACTCAACCTGCCCGGATTTGTTTAACCCGATAACGCCCGCCGTAACGCTTGAAAGCACGGAATCAAACAAGCGCCTTTGGTGTTCGGTAGTTTCGTTAACCGAAATTAATGTATCTCTCTGGTTTCGGAGCTGCTTTGTCATCCGGTTGAACACCCGCCCTAGCAGGGCGATCTCGTCATCCCCCTCTTCTTCGCGTACGCGCACATTCAGATCACCGCCCGAAACCCGTTGAACAGCGCTTGCAAGGCGACCGACCGGACGCGAAAGCTTTTCCGCAAACCATAATCCGAGCCACATTGCAGCCAGAATAACCACCACGGCAAACCCAAGATAAATCAAGGCAAATTCAAAAAGAAGCCGGCCACGGTCAGATTCAAGTTGCTGATATAGCGTCACGGTAGCTTGGGTTTCGTCGAGCAAATTGAGGATGTCACCGTCAACATCTCTGGTCACATAGAGGTACCTGTCTGAATATCCGTTCAGGGCGATCAGGGCCCGAAACTCGCTATTTGGCCAGTCCTCGATCAGAACGACTTCGCCCTCTTGCGCCCTAGATATTGCATCCATACTGGCCGTCTCGAAGTCAAAAAGGTAGCTGCGGGTTCCTCTGGCAACGATTTCCGAAACCCCATTTATAACAAAGGCTTCTGCAAGGCTTTTCTGCATGGTCTCTTGTCCGCGCGCGAGGGCATCTCGCATCTCGCCAGCACCGACAAAGTTATAGCGTGGCCGCTGGCGTTCAATAAATTCAGCCAGAAACTCGGCGTCTGCGGTGAGCGTTATCCGATGTTCGCGCTCATAGGCCTGCGCCGCGCTTAAGGAATTGCCAACAACCTGTTGAACACGGCTGGAAAACCATCCTTCAAGCCCGAAGTTGAGCGTAATTGTAGCAAAAACGGCTACAAGGACCGTGGGTACCAGTGCGATGGCGCTAAACACCGTAGAAAGCCGCAAGTGGAGCTTGGAACCTGCGGAGCGGGATCGACGGGCCGCGATAATCCTGACAACGCGCCGCGCAACCAATGTGGCGATTATCAACGTGTAAACGATATCAGCCAACACGACGGCGCGTAAAAAGCTTGGATTGGCGGGGCCGTCAAAAGCCCCCAGTAAAAGTATGGTCGTGAGAACCAGAACCGGCCCGACAACAACAAGCAACAACGTCAGATAGTTGTTAACTATCCGGCTGTTTTGCCAGCGTCCGAGCCGACGGAGGCCATTGTCTAACAAGTTTTGTTGCAGTCCGGCCACAGAATCCGCGCTATTCAGTTAAAACTGTGGCATTATTACATCATTTTCTTGCTTCGCAAAACCTCAATATCAAGCTCGCGGATTTTCTTTCGGAGCGTATTGCGGTTTATTCCAAGAAGGTCGGCGGTTTTGAGCTGGTTTCCACCCGTGGCCTGCAAGCTAAGTTTGATCAAAGGCCGCTCGACTTCACGGATAATTTTTTCATATAAACCCGGCGGCGGCAGCACACCCGTGTGCAGAGAAAAATAGTGTTTCAAGTGGGCTTCAACAGATGCAGAAAGCTTCTGGTACCGCTTGGGCTCTTGTGGCCCCAATTCCATATGTGAAGCCAGTTCTCTACGAATAATATTTACACCAATTTCATCTTCAGGGCACAAAACGATAAGCCGCTTGACGAAGTTTTCGAGCTCACGCACGTTCCCGCCCCAAATATGGGTCCGCAAATGATCCAAAGCCTCCGAGGTGATCGTTTTAAGGGGCAATCCTTCCTTGGCAGATTCAGCCAGAAAGTGGCGCGCGAGGTCTGGAATATCTTCAAGACGCTCAGCAAGTCGTGGAAGCCGGATTGGTACAACGTTGAGCCGGAAAAACAGGTCTTCTCTAAATTTGCCTTGGGCGACAAGGTTCTGGAGGTCCTGCCTGGTGGAGGCCACAATGCGTACATCGTCGCCATCCTGCTCCTGAAGAACGCGCAGCAACCGCATTTGAGCTTCAAGCGGCATGTCGTCAACGTTATCGAGAAACAGGGTGCCGCCAAAAGAGGCCACATAAAGGCCGGACGGTTTGTCGTCACCGCCAAACAGCTCGGGCTCGATCATATCAGGCGGGGTTGCCGCCAGGTTGATGGATACAAACGGGGCAGATTTACGTTGTGAAAAACTGTGCAACGTGCGCGCAACAATTTCTTTACCGGTGCCTGAGTCTCCAAAGATCATGACTCCAAGATCGGTATGGGTGAGCCGCGCCAATACGCGGTAAACTTCCTGCATCATTGGCGAATGGCCAACCAATGGCAGGCGCTCCGCAACATTCTCGCCGTTATCAACTGATGTCTGAACGATGGGTTGTTTTGTGGCTTTGTTTACCAACGCCAAAAATGCAGAAAGATCAAAAGGCTTGGGCATATAATCAAACGCCCCTGCTTCAGACGCGCGCACCGCGGTCGTGACCGTATTTTGGGCAGACATAACGATAACCGGCAGCTCCGGCCGCTTTTTGACAATCTTGGGAAGGATATCCAATGCGTCGCCGTCGGGCATCATAACATCTGTTACCAGAACATCACCTTCTCCCTCTTCAATCCACTTCCACATCGTGGATATATTGCCGGTGGCACGCACGCGGCAACCGGCGCGGGTGAGCGCCTGAGAAAGAACTGTTCTGATCGAGCGGTCGTCATCCGCGACAATTATCGTACCGTCCATCTAGCGCTTCCTTTCGTTCCACACGGGGAGCAAAAGCCGAAACTCGGTCCCCCCTGAGTCTGATTTACAATCAACCACACCTCCGTGGTCGGCCACAATTTTTGAAACAAGTGACAACCCTAGCCCTGTGCCGCCTGATTTGGTGCTAACAAAAGGCTCGAAAACGTCATCGAGTATTGAGGGGGAAATGCCTGGGCCGTTATCTTTTACGCTGATTTCGATGGGGAGGCTCTGGCTTCTCTTCCCTGGAAGCGAGAGCTTAACACCGGGCCTGAACGCTGTTTTCAACGTGATCGCGCCCCCGCTAGGCATAGCCTCTGCCGCGTTTTTCAACAGGTTGAGCAGCACTTGCATTAACTGGTCACTGCTCCCCGCTGTAGGCGGAATCGAGGGGTCAAACACTTCGGAAAACCGGATGTGGCTGGCAAAACCGGCAGCCGCCGCCCGTTTGGCACGGTCAATAACATCGTGAATGTTTACAGGCTCCACTACGCCCGGCCCCATTTCTCCGAACGCTTCAACCCTGTTTACAAGTTCGCCAATTCGTTTGGCTTCATCTTCAATCACAGAGGTTAACTCACGGTCTTCAACACTTAGCGTTCCAGCCAATAGCTGTGCCGCACCCGAAATACCGGCCAGTGGATTGCGGATTTCATGCGCAAGCATAGCGGCCATGCCAACGACGGAACGCGCGGCGTTGCGGTGGGAAAGCGAGCGGTCCATTTTATCGGCAATCGAGCGCGGGTGCAAAAGGAGCAGCACTTCACCGCTCGCCAACCTTGTTGCCTGAACGTTTGCCACCCCGCGGGGTTTGCCGCCCCAGCCAATTTTTATATCGTGTAAAACGACCGACCGCATACCGTTTTGAGCCTGATGCACAGCATCCAATACCGCGCTGCCCTCCGATGAGAACTTCTCAAGAGGCTCACCTTTCATTTGGCGCTTGGAAGCCATGCAAAAACCTTCTGCGGCGTCATTGACCTCGGCAATTCGGGAGGAGACATCCACCACAAATGCAGGAAAGGGCAATGCAAGCCAGATGGGTTCAAAACTTCGGGTCATGCCGCGGCCTTTTCACCAAGAAATGCGTTCAGTTCCCGGATCACTTTCACAGGTTCATCTAACCGCATCAAAACGTTTCGCATTTCCCGACCGCCATTCAGGGGCTCAAGGTACCATCCCAGATGTTTGCGCGCGTTTAGCATACCCACGTGTGTGCCATAAAACGAAAGCATGG
>DFBP01000060.1:28064-28207 GCA_002366685.1 Rhodobacterales bacterium UBA3077
GCGCCGCGCCCCACCATTGCGGCATCTGCACTTGACTGCGCCAGAGCGGTTTTTTTACTCACGCTGTCCACAATATCTCCGTTTACAACGACCGGCACCTTAACGGCCGCTTTTACGCGCGCTACGGCCTTCCAGTCAGCTTT
>DFBP01000060.1:28282-31864 GCA_002366685.1 Rhodobacterales bacterium UBA3077
CCAGCCCAACCGCATTTTCAGGCTCACCGGCACATCAACGGCATTCACAACCGCTTCTATGAGCGAAAGCGCGTGATCAGGGTTTTTCATCAGAGCAGATCCGCTCCACCCGCTGGTGACCTTCTTGGCCGGACAGCCCATATTAATGTCAACCATACGCGCCCCCAGATCCACAACCATACGCGCGCTTTCAGCCATCCAGCGGGACTCACGGCCAGCAATTTGAACGGCGGTCTGGCCATCGCCCAGCCCAAGTTCCGCTCGATTATGCACTTCAGTTCTTTTTTTGGCTTGGGCCAGCTCCTGCGAAGCAATCATCTCGGAAACGACAAGCCCCGCTCCAAAGCCAAGCACCAATTGGCGAAACGGCAAATCACTGATTCCGGCCATTGGTGCCAAAAAAACAGGCGGAGTTGCAGGGAAGTTGTCAAAATTGAGCGGCAAATGCTTAATCCTTGTGCAGATATTACTATTTAGCGCATGGTTTCCCGCCATTCAAGGCAGGAAATCACAGATTGTTGGCTTGCCGTTAATCGTATAAGAAGACCAAATGAAGCAAACTGTAACCGCCCTGATTGTTGCCGCCGGTCGAGGAGCCCGCGCTGGTGAAGGCGTGCCCAAACAATATAGGGAGCTGCATGGCCTAGCCGTGCTTACACGCACTTTGCGTGCTTTGTTAGCCCATAGCGCGGTTCAGGACATTCAGGTGGTTATTCATCCGGATGATTTGCCTTATTATGAAAAATCCACAACGGGTCTAGATAACTTGCGCCCCCCTGTTTTTGGCGGCAACACGCGCTCGGAGAGTGTTTTGAGAGGGCTTGAGGCCATTGCCGAAACCGGCACTGATATTGTCCTTATCCATGATGCGGCGCGCCCGTTTTTACCCGTGCAGATAATCGACAACCTGTTGTTTGCGCTCAATTCACACCGAGGCGCTTTTCCGGCTCTCCCGGTTGTTGATGCGCTTTGGCGCGGTCAAGCCGGTCTCGCATTGGGCTCACAAAGTCGCGAAGGGCTTTATCGCGCCCAAACACCTCAAGCTTTTTATCTTCAAGATATTTTACAAGCGCATCAAAAAGACGAAGCACCGGCAGATGATGACGTTGCTCTGGCAAAAGCCAGCGGTATGGAAGTGGCGATCGTGCCGGGAGATGAGGCCAACTATAAACTCACGACACGTGCAGATTTCATTCGCGCAGAAAAGGATTTTCCTTTGATAGATATAAGAACCGGAAACGGTTTTGACGTTCATGCTTTCACAACGGGTGAGTTCGTCACCCTTTGTGGCATAACGATTCCACATACCCATTCTCTGTTGGGGCACTCGGACGCCGATGTCGCGATGCATACAATTACCGACGCGCTTTTCGGTGCCATCAGCGAAGGCGATATCGGCCAGTGGTTCCCTCCATCAGAACCTGAATGGAAAGGCGCAGCTTCCGACATCTTTTTGTTGAAAGCCGTTGAGCGGGTCGCTGCCCGCGGGTTCACAATCTCTAATATTGACTGCACCATAATCTGTGAAACCCCCAAGATCGGGCCGCATGCAGCAGAAATGCGTGCGGAAATCGCTCGATTGGCGGGAATTGAAAGTGAACGTGTATCTGTAAAAGCGACAACGTCTGAAAAGCTTGGCTTTACAGGACGCAAAGAAGGGATTGCCGCAATGACAACTGCAACAGTGGTGAAACAATGAGCCGAATTATTGCAACTTTTTTTGGGGTGGGTCTTATCCCGTTTGCGCCAGGCACATTCGGGAGCCTAGCCGCCCTGCCCTTCGCTTATGGCCTCCATTACCTAGGCGGTTTCCCTTCCCTTCTGGTGGCGACCATTGCCGTATATTTTATCGGCCTGTGGGCCACCGCAGAGGCCACAAGAGGGAAAGACAACCACGACCCCTCCGAAATTGTAATCGACGAAGTGTGCGGGCAATGGACAGCCCTGCTCGCGGTTTCTGCCGGTTTATGGTTCGCAGGTGTTCCTACGCACATATTCCCCTACCCCGGCTGGGTGAGCGCATTTCTACTGTTTCGGTTGTTTGATATCTGGAAGCCATGGCTTGTTGGTTGGGCGGACCGAAAATCAACGCCCACCGGCGTTATGTTGGATGATGTCATCGCCGGTATTTTTGCGGCCGTCATAACCGCAGCCGCGGCAGGGGTTAGCCACGGGGTGTTAATGCAATGAAACTGGCTGAACAAGTACTTGACGCCGCTAGGGCGCACCGGTGGAGGGTGGCGACAGCTGAAAGCTGCACGGGCGGGATGGTGGCCAGTGCACTGACTGATATTGTCGGGTCATCTGATGTTTTTGACCGAGGGTTTGTAACCTATTCATACGAGTCCAAAGAGGACATGCTCGGCGTTTCGCGTGTTACTTTGCAAGAACATGGTGCTGTTAGCCGTGAAGTCGCCGCAGAAATGGCTAAGGGCGCGCTGCGCGCGAGCCAAACGGATATATCTATCGCAATTACCGGTGTGGCCGGCCCGGGACGATCGGAAAACAAACCCGAGGGTTTGGTTTGGTTCAGCATAGCATCGTCCGATGGTGTAGAAACAGAAGAAATGCAGTTTGGCGCGATTGGTCGGCAGAACGTAAGGCAGGCAAGTGTCGAGCATGCCCTCCGAATGCTGCTTAAAGTTCTCACGATGCCCAAATAGTAAGCAAGGCTGCTCAAATACGGCTCATTTTCTAGGCATATGGCAAAATTTGCGCCGCCTGATGCGCGAATTTCCTCGGAATCCCATTAGTTCACAGCAAATGTGCGCGCTAATTGCAAACGGGGAGACCACGCATGAACGCCGCCGATACCGCATTTATAATGATCTGCACCACATTGGTGCTGTTTATGACCCTTCCGGGCCTCGCTCTTTTCTATGGCGGCCTTGTTCGCGCGCGCAATGTGCTTTCTGTCTTTATGCAAACCATAGCAATTGCAGCTTTGATGTCTGTCTTGTGGTTGGCATTTGGGTACACGATCGCATTTGGCGATGGGGGTGCTTTAAACCCTTATTGGGGCGGGCTCGGTAAAATGTTCCTGAATGGCGTTACGGCTGACAGTCTTTCCGGTTCGCTTCCCGAGATCGTATTTTTCGGGTTTCAAATGACCTTTGCGATCATCACGCCTGCCCTGATTATCGGCGCATATGTCGAGCGTGTTGGATTTGGCTTTGTTATGGCTTTTTCAGGTATTTGGATGCTTGTTGTTTATGCACCTGTCGTGCACTGGGTTTGGGCTGCGGGCGGTTGGGCTTTGGAGTTGGGCACGGTTGACCTCGCGGGTGGCATTGCGGTGCACGAGACCGCAGGTTTAGCGGCCCTTGTGGTAGCCTTTGTACTTGGCCCCCGCCGAGATCAGAAAAAACCACCACACAACCCCGGTTATGTAATGCTTGGCGCTGCCATGCTTTGGGTTGGCTGGTTTGGCTTCAACGCTGGCTCGCAGCTATCCGCTAATGGTGCCGCGGGCATGACTTTAGTGGTCACTCACATTTCCGCAGCAACGGCCTCCTTGAGCTGGGCCCTATGGGAACGCATCCGCTTTGGCAAATCATCCATGGTTGGGCTTGTTACCGGCAC
>DFBP01000060.1:31977-35912 GCA_002366685.1 Rhodobacterales bacterium UBA3077
ATTTTTGGCACATTGATGATCGCCGTATTTGGCGGCGCTACTTGGCTTGCCCAAATTACCACGCTTGGCGTAGTCGCGATTTATACACTCGTCCTCAGTTTTGCGATTGTTTATCTCGTGAAAATATTCACCCCGATCCGCGTATCACAAGAGGATGAATATAGTGGATTAGACATTACGGCCCACGGCGAGCGCGCCTACGATCATACATCGTAAAGCGCTTTGGCTCTGTCCTCAAAGGCCTTCACGATCCGTCGCATGGCTTCACCAAAAACAACGCCAATAAGGGCTTGAAGCACTTTGGACTTAAACTCGAAATCAACATGGAAATCGGCGGTGCAGCCGGTTTCCGACGGGACAAAATGCCAGTAGTTGATCAGGTATTTGAAAGGCCCATCCAAATACTCCACTTCAATCTTATGATCTTCCGGATGCAGTGTGACCCGGCTTGTAAACCGTTCCCGAAACATTTTGAACGAAATAATCAGGTCGGCATCCACGACACTACTACCGTCAATTTCACGCTCTGAGCGAATCCGTGCCCCTGTGCACCAAGGCAGAAACTCGGGGTATTTGGCAATATCCGCAACCAGATCATACATCTGCTCGGCCTTGTAGGGCATTTGGCGCTTTTCGGAATGAGTGGGCATTTTGTTTCTCTGGGGTGACGAATGTATCTGGCTCCAATAAAGTGGTTGAGAATCAAAAGGGCAAGGGTATGGATCACTCAAATTACGTAATTGACGAAATGATTTCGGCAAAATCTATCGCTGCACGGGTTGAAACCCTAGCACGCGAAATTTCGGAGCATTTTAAGGATACTGACAAGCTGGTCGTTGTCGGGCTTCTTCGCGGGAGTTTCATTTTTATTGCCGATCTGGTTCGTGAGCTGGATTTGCCGGTTGAAGTTGATTTCCTCGAAGCGAGTTCATATGGCAACTCGACAGAATCCTCCCGCGAGGTCCGGATTCTAAAGGATTTACGCGGAGAAATCGAAGGGCGGGATATCCTCGTTGTCGAAGACATTGTGGATACCGGCCACACTCTGGATCATGTTCTTCACCTGCTTGAATCAAGAAAACCGGCCCGCTTGATGACCTGCGCCTTGCTTGACAAGCCGTCGCGCAGGGAAACCGGGGTTAGCGCTGACTGGATCGGCTTTGAAATCCCTGACGAGTTTGTTGTTGGATACGGTATTGATTACGCACAGCGAAACCGCAACCTGCCCTATATCGGCGCTGTTCGGTTCACTTCGTGAATATGATATGGCTACTGCGGATGAAACGATGGGTTCAGAACCCGCCCAGCCCGCAACGGATGAAATTGATCGCAGCCGTTTTGGTTTTCTGTCTTTTGGTATTTGGGTTTGAGCGGTATTTTGGCTGGCCGGATTGGCTCACCGTTAACAAAATGCATAGGCGCTAAACAGTTCTGGAAGCGGTTAAGACTCCGAACGTTTTCCGGCAGGTGAATTTTTTTTGCGCTGAGCTACAGACGGTTACGAATTCATAACTATTTGGTCCGATACCTATTTGGGTAACAAGTAGCGAGGATTCAAATGGAACTGCTTAATAAATTCTTCAAAAGCGAAACCGGCGCCATAACCGTTGATTGGGTTGTTTTGACCGCCGCCGTTATGGGCTTATCATTGGCGGCAATTGTCCTGATCGAGGCCTCGCTTGACAGCTCGGGCAACGCCATTTCGAACCGAATAGTTGCGGTAGTGGGTCAGGAAAACTAATTGCCCGCAGAACATATTAAACGTTAGCAGCGGTTAGCTTCAATTCAATGAGCATACTTTCTTAGTCTGGCTTCGCGCAATTTGGCAAAATCATCTCCCGCATGATAGCTTGAGCGTGTGAGCGGTGTCGAAGACACCATGAGGAAGCCTTTTCCAAATGCGGCGCTTTCATAGTTTTTGAATTCGTCTGGCGTGACAAAACGCATAACTTCGTGGTGTTTTGGTGTTGGCTGCAAATATTGTCCGATCGTCAGAAAGTCGACATCTGCCGCGCGCAAATCGTCCATTACCTGCAACACACCTTGCTTGTCTTCGCCAAGGCCAACCATAATACCCGATTTGGTGAACATCGTCGGGTCGAGTTCTTTCACCCGCTGAAGCAGCCGCAGGCTATGGAAATAGCGCGCACCGGGGCGGACCGAAGGATAAAGGCCTGGAATGGTTTCCAGATTATGGTTAAATACATCCGGTCGCGCTTTCACAACGATTTCAAGAGCTTCAGGACCACACTTGAGAAAATCCGGCGTCAAAACCTCAATGGTTGATTTAGGCGAACGGTGACGAATGGCGCGGATAGTTTGAGCAATATGTTCGGCACCTCCATCTTTCAGATCGTCTCGGTCCACCGACGTGATCACAACATGGTTGAGCCCCAATTTTTCAACCGCGTCAGCCACTCTGCCCGGCTCAAACACATCAAGCGCATCCGGGCGCCCGGTCGCGATATTGCAAAAAGAACACCCTCGTGTGCAAATTTCACCCATAATCATCATCGTTGCGTGACCCTGCGCCCAGCATTCCCCAACATTGGGGCAACCCGCTTCGGCGCACACAGTTGTAAGGTCATTGTCTTTCAACACTTTGCGTGTATCCCGATAGCCTTGGGATGTCGGCGCTTTCACCCTTATCCAGTCCGGCTTGCGCAAAATGGGCGTATCCGGCTTATGGGCTTTTTCAGGGTGGCGTTGGGATTTGTCAGAAAGATCACGGGACATAGCGGCTCCTATTCTTGGTTCTGGCCTAGCCCAATTCGCTCGCCCTGTCAGCTATAAAGTTGCGCTAATTAGCCGTATTGCAATTATTGCAACGCTTCCGCATAATATAGGAGTTCATACCAAATAACCGGAGCCCCTATGGCAAAAGCTTCCCCTACCGCGCTGGCGATCCATATAAACACCGAGCACAAAATCGGCAAGCTTCAAGAATTCATGAAGCAAATAGTCTATGGCGGAAATGACGGGATCGTCACCACATTTGCCATTGTGGCGGGTTTTGCAGGTGCCGGTATGGAAGGCACAGCCCAGATCGGGACCATTGCTGTGTTGCTGTTCGGGATTGCCAATTTGCTGGCCGATGGGACAGCCATGGGTCTTGGAGAATTTTTATCCGCTCGCTCAGAGCAGGATGTTTACCGGGCCACACGGGCCAAGGAGTTGTTCGAAATAAAGAACAACATTGAGATGGAACGTGCTGAAATGTATGAAATTTTAGGTAAGCGCGGGATGAATGAAGAAGACGCCAAACAGCTCACCGAGGTATTTGAGCGCAATCCGGAATTTATGGCCGATTTCATGATGCAATACGAGATCGGAATGTCGGACCCTTCTGACGAAAACCCGATTATGAATGGGTTGGCGACTTTTATCGCCTTCCTCATATTTGGCTCTGTTCCGCTGATCCCCTACTTTTTATTGAACCCGAACGAAACCACTTTCTATCTGTCGGTTTTTTCGACCTTTGCGGCCTTGGTTGCCCTTGGCCTTTTACGCTGGAAAGTAACCAACGAAACGATGTTCCGGTGCGTAGGAGAAACCGTTCTTGTGGGTGGAATTTGTGCGATTGTAGCATTTGGAGTCGGAGTCATCATCGGGTAGTCTCGCCGAGCTCCTAATTTCCGTTAGTACCCACAATAACGGGTTTCCTACATGTGAATTACGCGGCCATAAGCATCGAGCACGCTTTCATGCATCATTTCGCTGAGGGTCGGGTGCGGGAAAACGGTTTGCATTAGGTCTTCTTCGGTGGTTTCGAGTTGGCGGCCAACCACATAGCCTTGAATGAGTTCCGTAACCTCTGCTCCAACCATATGTGCGCCGAGCAACTCTCCGGTTTTGGCGTCAAAAATGGTTTTCACCATGCCCTCTGCTTCCCCCAGCGCGATGGCTTTGCCGTTGCCCATAAAGGGAAAGCGGCC
>DFBP01000060.1:36061-36825 GCA_002366685.1 Rhodobacterales bacterium UBA3077
GCATAAACCCCGGGGATTTTTGTGGCGCAGTATTCATCGGTTACGATATGAGTGCGGTCAATCTCGACCCCGAGGGCCTCCAGGCCGAGGCCTTCAACATTCCCGATGATACCAACGGCCGAGATCACTGTATCAAATTCTTCTTTAAGAACCTTGCCGCCGGTTTCAATATGCGCCGTGACTTTGCCTTTGCCACGGTCGAGCTGCTTGACCATGGCTTTTTCCATGATCTTCATGCCCTGTTTAACAAACTGCTTTTTCGCAAAAGCGGAGATTTCGGCATCTTCCACGGGCAAAACCCGATCCATAACTTCAACTACAGTTGTGTCGGCCCCGAGGGTGTTGAAGAAACTAGCGAATTCGATTCCGATGGCTCCTGAACCGATAACCAACAGTTTTTTAGGCATACGCACAGGATCAAGTGCGTGTTTATAAGTCCAAACCAGATCCCCATCGGCTTCAAGCCCCGGAAGCTCACGAGCGCGGGCGCCCGTTGCAATGACAATGTTTTTGGCGGTTAGGGTATCACCGTTCACGGCAACCTTGCCTGCGGCGGGTATGGTAGCTTCCCCCATTATAACCGTTACTTTGTTTTTCTTGAGCAGGTGTTTCACGCCCGCAGAAAGCTGGGCTGCGACCCCCCGTGAGCGTTTGACCACGGCCTTGATATCATAGGAAATCGCGTCAGCCTTGAGGCCGAATTCGCCCGCGCGCTCCATCAAGTGGAACACCTCTGCCGAGCGCAACAATGCTTTTGTGGGAAT